>PUOI01000051.1 GCA_003552765.1 Candidatus Hydrogenedentota bacterium
CCGATATCCGTTTGCACATCGGCTTGGCCGGCGCCGTCGAGGTTCAGGTGGACTTGGATCTGGGTTTCGGCCGTGTTCCGGCTTATTTCAGCTTGGCGCATGGTGGTGATTCTCCCTATCGGCCCAGAAAGAGCCGGTCGGCCAGGAACTCTGGCAACCCGCAGGCGGCGATGCGCTCGGCGGTGTTTTCTATGGGATACTCCAGACGGACTTGCTCAAACCGCCCTGTATCGGAGTCGAAAAACCCAAACGCCGCCCTCGGATCGCCATCCCGAGGCTGGCCCACGGAGCCGGGGTTGATGAAAACGACCTTGCCCTCGTCCACGGTAAATGCGCCCGTCTCGTCGAGTTCATCCATGCCGTTGGGCGTGAAGATTCCCGCGCTGTGCGTGTGGCCGAAAAAACAAAGGCTTAGATCATGGCTTTCCAACACCGGGACGTGGGGGAGGATATCCTGCCACGAGAACAAATACCGGTCGCGGTCGCCGGGGGAGCCATGGGCCGCGAAGAAATCGCTGAACACCCGGCTGTCGGGCAACTCGCGCAGCCACGCCCGGTTGTCTTCCCGTAGCGTGTCCCGGGTCCATTCCGCCGCGCGTTGGGCCACGGGATTGAACCCCAGGGGATCCTCGCGCCCGCACGCCACGGCGTCGTGATTGCCGCAAATCGTGGGGATCTCCCGCTCGCGCAGGATGTCGGCGCACTCGTTCGGATTCGGATTATAGCCCACCACGTCCCCAAGGCAGACTGTCTGATCCACGCCACGGGCGTCGATGGCGTCGAGCACCACCTCAAAGGCGTCAAGATTCGCGTGTATATCGGAGATTATGGCGTAAAGCACCCCGTTTTTCCTTGTAGTCGGTTGGCCCGAACCCCATGCTCAAGTCCGGAATGGTTACATCAAATATCCAACATAAGCGGAGACCAGCTAGGGAAACCCCCAGCCACTCCCCCCGGCGGGAGATCATTGGATGGCGCCCTCGCAAAGAAGGGAAGCGCTATTGTGCAATGATTGGGGGGGTGGAATCAAAAGCAATCATGTGAAAGAGAACGAGGTCCCCCTTCTCAATTGATTCCGGGCCTTCACTCGTACAAGACCTCCAGCAGCGTCAGCCCGTGGGCGGGGGCCGTGTGGCCAAGATAAGGAGCGGGGGCCGCAAGACGCTCGTCCAACGCGGACGCTGGCAGTCTGCCGCGGGCGATATCAACCACGGCGCCCACTACGTTCCGCGCCATCTTATAGAGGAAGCCGTCGCCGTGCAACTCAATCCGGTAGAGTCCGCCAGCATCACGGGGTCCAATGACGCCGCCTTCCAGCAGCCGCGCCGAATGGATGGTGCGCGCCGTGTCCGTGACGCTGCTCTTGGAGCCTTGAAACCCGGCGAAATCGTGCGTCCCCTCGATTCGCCGCAATTGTTCAGCGGCCTTTTCCAAATCCACCCCCGGCGGGACCGTCCAAGCGTACCGGCAGGCGAACGGATCCGGTTCCCGGCCAACATGAAGGGTGTACGCGTAGCGCTTGCTCACGGCAGACTTCCGCGCATGAAACGCCTCATCCACCCGCTCGATAGCCTCCACGCGGATGGCCGGCCCCAGCATACGGCTCAGCGAGCGGCGCACCCGGTCAACCTCCAGATCCGCGCGCGGCCACTGACACGAGAACACCTGCGCCAAGGCATGGACGCCCGCATCCGTACGGCCCGCGCCATGAATCCGCACGGGCCGTTGCGCAATCACAGCCAAGCCTTCCTCCAGCACCCCCTGCACCGTGCGTTCACCCGGTTGCGTCTGCCATCCGGCGAAACCCGTCCCCTCATATCGGACCGTGCATTTCAAATTCATGGCGCCCGCCTTGTCCCAACAACAGCCTACATCAAAAGGCCGGCCCCGCAAAACGGGACCGGCCATTTTAACCGTGGTCAGTATACAGGGCCGTGCGTGCGATCGCACAACCTTTGCGTTGGCGCCAGGGCGTTAGCCTACGCCGCCCATGCTGCCCACGACCTTGTACGCTTCGCGGGAGAGAGCGTTCTGATGCACCTCATCGCCCTCTGGCCATTCAACCGGATAGCCCTCCTGGAATCGCAGAAACTGCACGTGGCCATCCATGTACAGGACATTGCTGCCGCTCGGCATGTGGTTGAAGGTAAGGGGATCGGCGCGTTTGATGTCCGTGCCTTCGATTTCGGCTTGCGTCGCCCAGGAGTCCCACATTACGGCGATGCTGCTCTGAGCCTCCGCCCCTGCGGCCGGATTGTTGATGTCCGTAATGAAGAACCGCTCGATACCATCCCGCAGCCGGGGATAGGAGTTCGGAAGCTCCGCACCATCGTCATCAAGGTAGTAGCTGCCGTAATCGACGTGCCGGCCGCCGGCATCCCGGTTGAGGTCCGCAGGCAGATCCTCCATACCCTTGTCATAGAAGTACTCGATGTCGCCAAACGGCGTATCCGCTCCCCAACACTCCGAGGCGGCGCCTGAGCCTATACTACTGCCGCCTTCCGTGCCCTCGAGGTGGACCCAATTGTGCCACGCATCGGCGACGTCCACCATTTGTGACGTCGTCCGGGTGGCGAAGCCCATATAGATGTACGACACAGGATGAGACAGGAAGGCATCGTTCACACGTTGGCATTCGTAGCTTCCCGAAATCCCCGCTTGCTGCTGGTACTGCGTCATTTGACGAAGCTGCTCTCCCAGGTCGTCCTCAAAGCCGAACTCATCGGCGTGAGCGCGGGCATCGGAGGGGCACACCTTGACGGCGACATCCGTCCAATAGTCGGGATAGAGCGCGTTGCCCCTGAATCCCATGAACTCGGACGCATATCC
>PUOI01000027.1 GCA_003552765.1 Candidatus Hydrogenedentota bacterium
AACGTCCTCACCGAGATTGAGAGGGAAGGGTAATGCAGTTTTTGCGTAATATCCTGGACCGCCAGGCGCGGGCTTTCCGGAAAGGCGGCAGACTCGAACGGTTCTATCCGCTGTTCGAGGCGGCGGACACGTTCTTCTTCACGCCAGCCCGCGTGACAAAGTCGGCCCCTCATGTGCGCGACGGTCTCGACATCAAGCGTCTCATGACCCTCGTAGTCATTGCGCTCATTCCCACCATAGTGATGGCCTTCTATAACACGGGATTGCAGGCAAACAAAGCCATCGCGGAGGGCGCGCCGCCCCTCGACCAATGGCAAACCGCCGTCATGGAGTGGCTGGGATTGGGGTTCACGCCGGACAGCATCCTCTCGTGCGCCGTGCATGGGGGGCTTTTCTTCGTGCCGATGCTATTGGTCACCTACATCGCGGGCGGCATGGCCGAAGTTCTTTTCTCCATTGTCCGGCGGCATGAAGTAAACGAAGGATTTTTCGTCACTGGCATGCTCTTTCCCTTGATCCTTCCCCCCACCGCTCCTCTATGGCAAGTAGCGCTGGGTGTTTTGTTTGGAGTCATTGTAGGGAAGGAGATCTTTGGCGGCACCGGGATGAATTTCCTCAACCCGGCGTTGACCGGGCGGGCCTTTCTCTTCTTCGCCTACCCCGCTACCTTCTCCGGCGACCGCGTATGGATCGCGGCCAAAACCTGGGAAGCGCCGGACGCTGTGGCCGGCGCGACTTGGCTGGCCAAGGCAAGCGAAGAAGGGCAGGAGGCGGTCACCAACGGCGTCACGTGGTGGGAGGCGTTTATCGGGTTCATACCGGGCTCCATGGGAGAGACCTCGATGCTGGCCTGCCTGCTCGGCGGCATTCTTCTATGGATTACATGGACGGGCTCCTGGCGCATCATGGTGGGCGTGGTTCTCGGAAGTTTCGTCATGGTCAGTTTGTTAAACCTGGTGGGGTCCGATACCAACCCCATGTTCGCGATGCCGTGGCACTGGCATATTGTCCTGGGCGGTTTCGCCTTCGCGACGGTCTACATGGCGACGGATCCGGTGTCCGCCGCGTTCACCAACCCCGGCCGCTGGGTATACGGGTTTCTCATAGGCGTGCTGGGCATCCTCATCCGGGTCATTAACCCCGGTTTTCCCGAGGGATGGCTGCTCGCTATCCTGTTCATGAACATGTTCGCCCCCTACATCGACACCTTTGTGAAAGCACGAAACATAAAACGGAGACAAGCCGGTTATGCAACTTAGTCCAACGGCTTATACCTTTACCTTCGCGGCGGGCGTATGTTTGGTGTGTTCCATTCTCGTCTCCTCGGCCGCGGTAGGATTGCGGGACATGCAGGAACGCAACCGTCTCCTCAACCGGCGCCAGAATGTCTTGGCGGCCGCCGGTCTCATCGAGCCCGGTGAAAGGCCCACGGCCGAGGAGGTCGATGCGCTCTTCGAGGAACGCATCGTGGAGATGGCGGTGGACATGACCACGGGCGAGGAGCTGCCCGATGTGGACCCCGCTGCCTACGACCGGGAGGCGATGCTGCGGGATTCCGATCAGCACCGCCGGGTCTCCCGGAATCCGGCGGGCGTGTCGCGAATTCCAGACCACGTGATCATCTATTATGTTTACGATGAGGACGGCGTGGACGATGGGGAGCGCGAGTTCATCGTCTTCCCCATCGAGGGCGATGGCCTTTGGTCCACGCTCTACGGTTACCTCGCTCTTGAAGCGGACATACAGACCGTGCGCGGCATTACCTTCCACGACCACGAGGAAACTCCGGGCCTTGGCGGCGAAGTGGACGATCCCGATTGGCAAGCCCGGTGGGAAGGCCGGAAAGTCTTCGACGAGGACTGGGAACCCATTCTGGAAGTGAGTCAGTCCGATGTTGGCCCCCCCGAGGAGGAGCCTCACCGGGTCGATGGCCTCTCCGGCGCGACCATCACCGCCCGCGGCGTGCACAACATGATCCGCTTCTGGATGGGAGACGAGGGATTTGGTCCAGTGCTGGAACGGCTCCGGGAAGAAGAGGGAGTGATTGACGATGCCTAAGGTGCTTAGCCGAAAAGAACGCGAGACGCTGCTTGATCCGCTCTTCAACAACAATCCCATCGCGTTGCAGGTGCTTGGGATCTGTTCGGCGCTGGCGGTTACGGTCAGGATGGACATGGCGCTCATCATGTGCTTGGCGGTTACCTGCGTGATGACGATATCCAACGTCGCCGTGAGCATCCTTCGGCACGGGATTCCGAGCCACATCCGGGTGATCGTGCAGCTCACCATTATCGCCTCGCTGGTGATCATCACGGATCAGGTCCTGGAAGCCTTTGTCTACGAGATTAGCCAGGAGCTGTCCGTGTTCGTCGGCTTGATTATCACGAACTGCATCATCATGGGCCGGGCCGAGGCCTTCGCCATGCAGAACGGCCCTGTGCTGAGCGCACTCGATGGTTTCGGAAACGCCCTGGGATACAGCGTGATACTGATGGGCGTGGCCTTTTTCCGGGAACTGTTTGGAATGGGAACGCTCTTTAACGTGACGGTCTTGCACACCGTGGCCGATGGCGGATGGTATCCAACCAATGGCCTGATGGTGCTGGCGCCGGCGGCCTTCTTCATCATCGGCTTCTTCATCTGGGCCATCCGTGAATGGAAACCCGAGCAAGTCGAGGCGGAGTGACGCGCACCCCCCTCAACGCGTAACGCAAGGAAACAAGTCTCATGTTTGAAGATCTTCTCAACATAGTCGTACGCGCCGCGTTTGTCGAGAACATGGCCTTGGCGTATTTCCTGGGCATGTGCTCGTTCCTGGCCGTGTC
>PUOI01000515.1 GCA_003552765.1 Candidatus Hydrogenedentota bacterium
CGCTCGAAGAGGGCGTCGGCGGCGATTTGAACGCCCGGCACGATGCAACCGCCCTGATATTCGCCGTGCGCCGACACGGCATCGAACGTCATGGCCGTGCCGAAATCCACGACGATAAGCGGGCCGTCATACTGAGCACGGGCGCCCACCGCGTTGACGATGCGATCCGCGCCGACTTCCTTGGGGTTGTCCACCTGCAGGACCAGCCCGGTTTCCACGTGGTGTCCCACCACAATGGGCTCCACGCCAAATACCTTCCGGCTCAACGCCAGCAGGGCGGCGTCAATGGCCGGCGCCACGCTCGACACGCAACAGCCATTGACCTCGGAGGCAAGCGCGCCTTCTTGCTGGAACAACGCGCTCAGAAGAATGCGGAGTTCGTCCTCGGTCCGGTAATGGTTGGTGAACAGGCGCCAATGGGCGCGCAGCCCGCCGTTCTCGTAGAGACCGATAACCGTGTGTGTGTTGCCCGCGTCGATTACAAGGAGCATTCGCCAATTTCTCGCAAGGGTTGGATGTCTCGTGATTCGCTGACCATCAGCCGTTCGCTTCCCTCGGGTGTCGCAAGGACCAATGCGCCAATGCCGTCAATGGCTTGAACCGTGGCGACAGTCTCCCGGTAGCGCACACGGCGGCCCACGATGTCGCAGGCATCGGCCCATTCCTCACGGATCGCGGCATACTCGCCGTTCCGCAAGGCCGTGACGCGGCGGTCGAGCTGCTCCAGCAAATCCGCGAGCAAGACGCCGCGATCGCAGGGCTGCCCCGTCACCATCTCAACCGATGTGGCGGACCCGCGAAGCTCTGGCGGGAAGTCCGTGTCTTGGTGCGTTACGTTGACGCCCATGCCCACGGCGGACACTTCGCCCCGGTGTTCAACCAGCACCCCCGCGACCTTGCGGCCATCGGCCAGGATGTCATTGGGCCACTTCATCCGCGTCGGCAGCAACGGGGCCAAGGCGTCGCGCACGGCCAAGGCCCCGGCGAAGGGGAGGCCCACGCTCGATCCTTCGAACGCCACGCTCACCCACACGCCCCGGCCCGCCGCGCTGTGCCATGCCCGCCCAAGACGGCCCCGGCCAGCGGTCTGTGTTTCGGCCAAGACGATGGTCCCGTCGCCTCCCACCCGGAGGGCGGTGTTATTCGTGGAATCCACGGAGGCGTAGACGAGCACTTTCCCGCCGACGATTCGCGTGTTCGAGGGCGGCAACACTCCCGCCGCCCACTGGGGATACTCACTCATCCTGGATCAGCAGCGATAGGTCAATGGCGGGCGCGGAATGGGTGAGCGCGCCCACCGATATAAGGTCCACTCCGGTTTCCGCCACGGCCCGGACCCGTTCCAGCGTGATGTTGCCGCTGGCCTCCACCAACACGCCGCCGGCATGAGCCGTATTCGAGGCTTCCCGCAACGTTTCCAGGTCCATGTTGTCCAGCAGCACCGCTTCCGCGCCGGAGTCGAGCGCGGTTTCGAGTTCTTCAAGGGTAGTCACTTCAACTTCCACCCGCGTCAAGTGCGGCGCGGCCTCACGGGCGCGGCGGACGGCCTCGGCCAATCCGCCCGCGGCGGTGATATGATTCTCCTTGATCAGGATTCCATCGTACAACGCAAAGCGGTGATTCACTCCCCCGCCATGGACCACGGCCGCCTTTTCCAGACTGCGCAGGAGGGGCGTGGTTTTGCGCGTGTCACAGATGCGCGCGTGCGTGTCCGCGACGGCCTCCGCGAAATGCGCCGTCAGCGTGGCGACGCCCGACAAGCGTTGGATGAAATTGAGCGCGACGCGTTCGCCGGACAAAACCGCCGCCGTGTGGCCCTTGAATGACGCCACGACATCGCCCTCGGCAAACGCGCTCCCATCGGACTGCGCCTTCCACCCGCCCGCAATCGCCCCGAGATGCTCAAACACGCCGCGAAAGACTTCGATGCCGCTGAGCACCCCCGCTTGCTTCGCCCGCAACGTGACCGCGCATCGGGCGCCGGGCGGAACAATGGCCTCGGTGGTCCAATCGCCGTGGCCGATATCTTCTTGGAGGGCTTGACGAATGAGGGGTTGAATCGCCCAATGCAGATGCATGTGAAGCTCCTTAATGAGGTTGAAACCTCATATTAGCACGAAGTCCCGCGCCCGCGCGAACGGGCGTGGACGCCCGGTGCGCCGCCGTATCCGGCGATTAAGGGGACCAGCCGTTGTTATCGTGGGATTGCGGTCTATGATACAATGCGGTTTCCACAGAGTGCGTGCGAAGGGGGGACGGTTCTTCGCCCGCGCTTCATGCGGTCAAATTACGGCGAATTGCGCGGACTCGTTGCGAGTGCCGCGCCCGGTTCCGCCGTGTCTTACCGGCTTTCGAACACCTTTTCCAAAAACCATGGAACCATGCGTAAGGAGAACGAGTATCATGACGAAAATCACCGGAATTAACGCCAGGGAAATCCTGGATTCCCGCGGCAACCCCACCGTGGAAGTGGACGTACAGCTTTCCAGCGGCTTCTCCGGGCGGGCGGCGGTTCCGTCGGGCGCGTCCACGGGCGAGAACGAGGCCGTTGAACTGCGGGACGGCGACAAGAAGCGCTATCTCGGCAAGGGCGTGACGCAGGCCGTCGAAAATGTGAACGACACCATCGCCCAGGAGCTGCTGGGGATGGATGCCGTGGATCAGCGGGAAGTCGACCAAACGCTCATCGCGCTGGATGGCACGAAGAACAAGAGCAAGCTCGGCGCGAACGCCATCCTGGGCGTGTCCTTGGCGGCGGCGAAGGCCGTGGCCACCACCCTCGAACTGCCGCTGTACAAGTATCTCGGCGGCGTGAACGCGCA
>PUOI01000282.1 GCA_003552765.1 Candidatus Hydrogenedentota bacterium
GTGATCTCGTTCATCGGAACGGTGGCCAGCGAGCTGGGAACGAAATTACAGGTGCATCCGCCGGTTAGATTGGGCATGTTTAGGACCCCGTTGGCGGGATACAGGTTGTTATTCACCGTGCAACCCGGCCGCACCGCTAGGAATGGCGTGATCTCCTGGGTTTCCAGGTCAATCCAGGCCGAATTGCTGCGGTAACGGGTCGTCAGCAACCGTTCGCTGGCCCGCGTGTCCGTGCAACCGCGCCGGACCCATTCCAAGGGTTCGTCCATAAGCGCCTCGCCCGACGGCAACTCGTATGCAAACAGCGACTGTTCGGAACCGGTGAGCAACATGCTGCTCGTGACCCAGCCCGGCAACCCGTGTTCGGGGCGATCGCGCCCTTCGACAAGCAACCGGCGCTCCTGGGGATCCACCGGCTGTTCCACGAGGCCGCCTTCCGATGCGCAGTAGAATCCCACGGGCGTGATCAGCATCTCTTGCGATGAACTGTATCGAAGCGGAGCGCCGCCGTCCCGTTCCCATAGGACTTCGCCAGTGGCGAGATCGAGCGCACGGGTAACGCCGTCGGTGGTCTCGTCTTCTCCCCGGCGGAGGTTCGCCGTTTCGGCGCAGAACACCTTGCCAGCGCCCACGGCGACACTCACGTCGCGCCGGTCAAGCTCTCGTTCCCAAAGCACATCGCCGGAGTGGCGATCCAAGCAGAAGAGATGGGCGCCGCTCGTTGCCACCAGATAATCGCCCTCCACACGCAGATTCGCCCACGCTCCCTCGGAATCACCGGGAAGCTCGATGCGTCCAGCGCGTTCGCCGGTGGCTGCGTCATACACCAGGCACGTGATCCCATCGGTGACGTAGATCGCGTCTTCCAACGCCACAACCTCAGTCGCTTCCGGCAGGCTTGCGGGCGGCGACCACCGCCGTTGCCTTTGGAGGCGGATGGCGTCGCGGGCGTGCGCTTGGGCGAGGGGCTTAAGCCCGATAGGAACTTCGGTTTCCCACAGTTTGCGGCCCGTGTACACGTCCACCGCATGCAGCAGCCCTTCTTCGAGAAGGATTTGCCGGCCTCCGGCCACACGGACAAGAACGTGTCCGGGATAATAGTGCGTCCCAGGCGACCGGTATTCCGCTTGACCGGCGGAATCAAACCAGAACTTGTGCCACCGGTGGAATCCATCGAACCACAACACCCCCAGCTCAGAGCCCACGCGTTCGTCCTTCGAGGCGCCGGTGCTGGCCGCGTTGGCTTGGGCGTGTGACCAGTCCGCGGAGCCAGGCAAAGCGCCCTCGCGGCTCACCAAAACGTAATCACCGCTCTCGTGGACTTCCGCGCCCGGGAACGCTTCGCCTGCAAAGGCTCCCTCGACATCCTCGCGATCGGCCAACCCGTCCGGCAGACAGACCACGCCACCGTATGGCCGCAAGGCATGGAAAACTGGACCGGCCAAATCTTCTTCATGTTCCACCAGCAGCGCCTCTGCATCCTCGGAAACGATCAAGCTGGCGAGATACGGCGGGAATGGATAATCCGCGGGATCGCCCGTCAACACGGCGGCCTGTGAACCGTACATCCCCGCCTCATGAAGCTGACGACGGACGGCGTCCACCGTATCCGGGTCCTCATCGACCGCTATCACGTGCAGATCCGATTGCCAGGCCAGCTCCTCCACGAGCCGTCCGTTGTCCAACCCGAGCACCAAGGCGTAGCCGTCACCAACACCGGTAGCGTCAAGGATGGCTGCCGCCTTTTCGGTCCACTCATCGTGAACCGAAACCTGCGCGGCTGGGGGCGCCAGGTACGGGGGATTCTCGATATCCTCAGCTAAGTACGGGGGATCCTCGCGCAGTTCCGCAATAACTTCGGCGCTGACAAACGCGTGAATATTCCCTGCGGCCGTAACCACGAACAGCATTCCGTTGGCGGCCAAAATCCGTTTGGGGTTGCCGTCGACGCCAGCGCGCCAAACGACTTCGGGTTCCCCGCCACCGGCGATGTCGAGCGCTTGGACCATGCCGGGCGCCCCGGTATAGAGGCGATCACCAACCTTGAGATGGGCGGTCTGATGGGCCGGCGTGTCCCCCCTTCCCCAGTGAGCGTCAACCGGCTCGCGGGTAAGATGAACGCCCGGCTCTGTTGACCATTCCCAGAGCTGTTCAAATTCGGCCACGAACGTGTCGGGATGCACGTCGTCACGGCGGTAGGGCGGTAGTTCAACTTCCTCCCGCTCCCGGACCATATAGGAGGTGATATCGCGCGCACGGATGCCATCCGGCCCGCTCTCGTACATCACGTCTTCGGTGAGCACCGGCTGACGGAACTCGTACAGCGGCCGCTGGTTCGCGGGGTCCGCCTCAAGCCGGGTGAACCCGCCGGGATACAGCCACTGTCCATAATCAGGATCGGATACGCGTTCGTCATAAGGCCGGGTGATATCATAGATATCACCGCCGTGGATGAGGTAATCGTCGATACCCGCGACGAACCACGTGCCTTTGGGATGGCCGATGCGTCCGCCCCACCCCATCGTGTAGTCCTGAAGCTCGCCCGTCTCGAGATCTAGAAAGGCGGGCAACTGGGCGCCGTTGGGGACCACCAGCTTGTCCCCCACGATAGCCAGGTACCCTTGGGGCGTCAGGCCGGAGTCAAACCCGATGCCATGGTCCCAGTTGCTTTCCGGAATCAGATCGCTGTCCGTGTTCGACCAGACGGCCTCGCCGGATTCCGCGTCCACCGCGTGAACAACCACGCCCTCCGTCGGCCAAAGGCCAGCCGCAAAATAAATCACGCCATCCTGCAACACCGGGCCGCCCCGGGCGGGCCA
>PUOI01000348.1 GCA_003552765.1 Candidatus Hydrogenedentota bacterium
AGCCCGCAAGGCGGGCATCAAGCCCATTATCGGGACGGAACTGTATGTCGCGAAGGGATCGCGCACCGATCGTTCCGCCCGTTCCGCGGGGGATTCGTACAACCATTTTCTGTTGCTGGCGGAGAACGAAACGGGATACCACAATCTCTGCAAACTGAGTTCCCATGGCTACTTGGAAGGGTTTCATTATAAACCCCGTGTGGACCTCGACCTGTTGGCGAAGTATAGCGAGGGAATCATCGCGACGAGCGCGTGCCTCGCGGGCGAGATCCCTCAGTACTTGATTCATGACGACACGGACCGCGCCAACGAGGCCATCCAGAGGTACGTCGAGATCTACGGCCGCGACAATTTCCTTATCGAAGTGCAGGACCATGGCATCCCCGAACAAGTGAAGATCAATCCCATGCTGGCGGAGCTGGCCGAGCATCACAACCTGATGGTGGTGGCCACGAACGACTGCCACTACGTGGACAAGGAAGACGCCGAGCCGCACGAGGCCTTGTTGTGCGTGCAAACCAACGGTCAGCTCGATAGCGATGACCACTTCAAGTTCCCGGCGTCCGAGTTTCATTTCCGCACGCCCAAGGAAATGCGCGAGGTATTCAAGGACTGGCCCGAGGCCGTGGCCAACACGGAAAAGATTGCCGAGCGGTGCAACGTGGAGCTACCGCTGGGTCAGCACCTGATTCCGGAATACGTGCCGCCGGAAGGATTCGACAAAGCGGACTATCTCCGCCATCTCGTCCACGAAGGACTGAAGGAACGCTACGGCGAACCCACGCAGGAACACGTGGACCGCGCCGAATTCGAGCTGGGCGTCATCGAATCCATGGGATTCGTGGACTACTACCTCGTGGTGTGGGATCTCGTGAATCACGCGCGGAAGGAGGGCATTCCGGTTGGGCCGGGCCGCGGCTCGGGAGCGGGCAGCCTGGTGGCGTACGCGCTGCGCATCACGAACATCGACCCCATCCAGTACAAGCTGCTCTTCGAGCGGTTCCTTAATCCCGAGCGCGTCTCCATGCCGGACTTCGACCTCGATTTCTGTTACATCCGGCGGGAGAAGATGATCGATTACGTGCGTGAGAAGTACGGCGAAGACAACGTCGCGCAAATCATCACCTTCGGACGCATGCTCGCCAAGAACGTGGTCCGGAACGTGGGCCGTGTGCTGGGCATGTCCTACGGAGAGGTGGACCGGATCGCCAAGCTCATCCCCGACGAGCTGAAGATGACCTTGAAGGACGCCCTGGAACGGGAGCCCGAGCTTAAGAAACTGGTCAACGAGGATCCCCAGATCCAACGCTTGTGGCGGTTGGCCTCGCGCTTGGAAGGCACGATCGGCAACTGCGGCACGCACGCCGCCGGGGTGGTGATCTGCGATGAACCGTTGACGGATCACGTGCCCCTGTTTCGGGCGGCGGGGAGCGATGTAGTCGCCACGCAGTTCGAGATGAAGGGCGTCGAAGAGGTCGGCCTGCTCAAGATGGACTTCCTCGGCCTGCGCACGCTGACCGTGGTCCACGAGGCGGCGCGGTTCGTGCGGGAGAACCAGGGCATTGAGCTGGATATCGACGAGATTCCCACCAATGACGAGCCCACCTACGCCCTTCTCCGCTCGGGCAAGACCACGGGGGTCTTCCAGTTGGAAAGCTCGGGCATGCGCGACCTTGCCCGGCGCATCGGTCTGGAAAGCCTCGAAGAGGTTTGCGCCCTGATCGCCCTTTACCGGCCCGGCCCGATGCAGCTCAAGGACGAGTACATCGAAAACAAGTATCATCCCGAGCGCATCACCTACGCGCATCCCATCCTCGAACCGATCCTGCGCGAGACCTACGGCATCGCCCTGTATCAAGAGCAGGTCATGGAAATGGCGCGGGAGATCGCCGGGTTCACCCTGGGCCAAGCCGATATTCTGCGTCGGGCCATGGGCAAGAAGAAGGCCGCCCTCATGGCCGAGCAGCGGGACGCGTTCCTCGCCGGCGCTCAGAAGAATGACATAGACTCCGAGACGGCCGAGACGTTCTTCGGCAAGATCGAGCAGTTCGCGGGCTACGGGTTCAACAAATCCCACAGCATGGCTTACGCTTTTGTGGCCTATCAGACCGCTTATCTCAAGGCCAATTATCCCGTGGAGTTTATGGCGGCCTTGCTCACAAGCGAGTCCAACAATCTGGATAAGGTGGGGATTTACATCGCCGAGTGCCGGCAAATGGGCATCGAGGTGCTCCCGCCCGACGTGAACAAGAGTTACGCCTGGTTTAGCGTGGAAGGCGACGCCATCCGTTTCGGCATGGCGGCCATCAAGAACGTCGGGGAGAGTCCGGTGAGCGCCATCGTCGCCGAGCGCGAGCAGAACGGTCCCTTCCAAGACATTTTCGATTTCTGCGCCCGCTTGGACAGCCGCACCCTCAACCGCCGCGTCATCGAGAGTTTGAACCGGACGGGCGCCTTCGTGAACACGGGCTGGAACCGCCGTCAGGTAGAGGAAATGATCGACGCGGCCCTGAGCGAAGGGCAAATCAGCAGCCGCGAGCGGGCCAGCGGTCAAACCTCCCTGCTGGATCTCTTCGGCGATGAAGGCGGCGGGGCCACGTATCATCAGAAACCCGAACTGCCGGAGTGGCCGGAGAACGAAATCCTTGCCTATGAGAAGGAGTATCTCGGGCTCTACGTAAGCAGTCACCCCCTTGCCCGGCACGAGGAAACGCTGAAGCGCTTCACGTCGTTCAGCTTGGTGGACCTGCCCGAAATGCGCGAGGGACAGGAAGTGGTCATCGGCGGTCTCATCGCGAATGTGAAACGCCAC
>PUOI01000601.1 GCA_003552765.1 Candidatus Hydrogenedentota bacterium
GCTGGGCCATGATCGAAGGTAAGGTGAAAGAGAGGGTCTCTTTGCCTTGCGCGTTGCTACGAATGCAATGGAGCATGGTTTGCGGCAATGCGCTTTGTTGCGTTGTGGAATAGCGTAGAAGGAGGAACCGAAGTATGAGAAAGATAGCTTTGGCGGCGTCTCTGGCGGCTGTAATGCTTGCAGGCGCAGCGGGGGCGCAGGAGTGGGAGCCGGCCGAGGCGGAGCTGTTGACCCCGTGGGCGGACGATGTCACCCCGGAGGAGCCGCTTCCCGAGTATCCGCGGCCACAGTTGACGCGTGACGCGTGGAAGAACTTGAACGGCCTTTGGGACTACGCCATCACAGGACGGAACGATAACCGGCCGGCCAGCTTCGACGGTCAGATCCTAGTTCCTTACCCCATCCAATCCGCGTTGAGCGGCGTGGGAGAGGAAGTGAACCAACACGACCGGCTTTGGTACCGCCGGAGCTTTGAGGTTCCGGAAGACTGGAATGGCGACCGGATCCGGCTGAATTTCGGCGCGGTGGATTGGGAAGCCCAGGTCTGGGTCAATGGCCGGTTCGTGGGCGAGCATCGCGGCGGTTATGATCCGTTTTCGTTTGACATCACCAACGCGCTTCGCCCCGATGGAGCGCAGGATCTGACGATCGCCGTGTGGGATCCCGTGGATGACGGATATCAGGCGCGCGGCAAGCAGGTCCACAACCCTGGCGGCATCTGGTACACGGCGGTGTCAGGGATCTGGCAAACGGTGTGGCTGGAGCCCGTGGCGGACCAATACATTGAGAATCTGCGCATCACGCCGGACATTGATGCCTCCACCGTTGAAATCGAAACTCACCTCGCCTCCCATGCTGATGCTGAGGTGGCCGTGACCGTTCTCGATGACGGCGAACCCATTGTGGAAGGAACGGTGGAAAGCTCGTATGGGCGCTCCTCCATCACGCTGGATGTGCCGGACGCGCAGCTTTGGTCGCCTGACTCGCCCCATCTCTATGATTTGGAGATCGCCGTGAGCCAGGACGGCGATGTCGTGGATGAAGTCGAGAGCTATTTCGGCATGCGCAAGATCAGCCTTGGCGAGGATGAAAACGGCCGCATGCGAATGATGCTGAACAACGAGTTCGTGTTTCAATACGGCTTCCTGGACCAGGGGTGGTGGCCGGACGGTTTGTACACCGCGCCGACGGACGAGGCCTTGCGTTACGACATCGAGAAGACCAAGGAAATGGGTTTCAACATGGCGCGTAAGCACGTCAAGGTGGAGCCTGCCCGCTGGTACTATTGGGCGGACCAGCTCGGTCTCTTGGTCTGGCAAGACATGCCCAACGACGGCGACCACATTGGCCCTCAGGATCCCGACATCGACCGTGTGGCGCAATCCGCCCGGCAGTTCGACCGGGAGTACATCGCCATGATCGATGCGTTTTACAACCATCCCAGCATCGTCATGTGGGTGCCCTTCAACGAGGGTTGGGGCCAGTTCGACACGGAGCGCATCGTCGAGTTGACCAAGGAACACGATCCCACCCGTCTTGTGAACAACGCCAGCGGTTGGACCGACCGGGGCGTCGGCGATGTTCACGACATCCACGCCTATCCGGGGCCTGCCGCGCCTGATGCCGAGGAGGACCGCGCCATCGTGCTGGGAGAGTTTGGCGGACTGGGCCTCGTGGTTGATGAGCACATCTGGCAAGAGGATGACGCTTGGGGCTACCGGTCCTACGACTCGCAGGAGGAGCTTGCGGACGCCTATGCCGATCTGATTACGGAATTGCTGCCTCTCATCGGGGAGCCTGGCCTGAGCGCGGCCGTCTATACCCAGACCACGGACGTGGAAATCGAAGTCAATGGTCTTATGACCTACGATCGGCGGGTGACCAAGCTTGACCCCGAATGGCTCCGCGAAGTCCACGCGCCGCTGTACGAGGATCCGCCCACTGTGGAAACGCTGGTCCCCGACAGCCGGCAGGAAGCCCAGACCTGGCGCTACACGTTCGATGAGCCCGCCGAAGGGTGGGAGCAGCCCGGCTTTGACGATAGCGAGTGGGACGAGGGTCCCGGCGGCTTTGGGCTTGAAAATACACCGGGGGCCGTTGTTGGTACGGAATGGCCCACCTACACCATTTGGCTTCGGCGCACGTTCACGCTGGATGAGGACGTCTTCGAGCGGGACGGCGAGTTCGCGCTGCACATCCACCACGACGAGGACGCGGAAGTCTACATCAACGGCGAACTCGTGGCGGAATTCGAGGACTACGTTACCCAGTATAAGACCGTGCCCATCGATTCGGCGGCGCGGCAAGCGCTGGAGCCGGGCGAAAACGTCATCGCCGTTCATTGCCTTGACACCGAAGGCGGGCGGTATATTGATGTAGGCTTGGCGCTGCTGGAGTGGTAGCGTAGCGGACGTGAAGCGGACATGGGGGAGGGGGCGCTCCTCCCCCTCGCTTTCTAAGCCGAAGTTCGAAGCGGTTTGTCGCCGCAACTCCGTGTGTGTCAAGGACTTAATGGGCGCGATACATGCGTGATGTTCCCATGTAACTGCGTTTCAGGCTTGACCGGCATGGCGCCTCATCTACGGTAGTCACAGCTTAACCGAAAGCGAGTGAGGCGCTGAAAGCGCTTGAGAAAGTAGCCTGGGGCAAGCGAAGCGCAGCCCCAGGGTGGACGTCCCCCCCGCATGTCCGTCCTGAAGGGACGGAAAAAAGGGGCGGTGGCCGCTTCGGTCCCTTCAGGACCGATTCGTAGGGAGCCTCTTACGTGGGGCTGCGCTTCGCTTGCCCCACGCTACTTGCTATCGCGCCTCC
>PUOI01000086.1 GCA_003552765.1 Candidatus Hydrogenedentota bacterium
GGAAGACGGTGGACAAGGTGGACCACTACATCGAAGCCATCCGCGACTTGGAGCCGGGGATCACGCAGATGATTGTCCATCCCACGAAACCGGATCCCGTGGTGGACGTCATCACGGACGGACGGGAGCACCTCTACGGGGATTACCACGCGCTCATTGATCCCCAGGTCAAGGAGGCGCTGGAAGAGGAGGACATCATCCTTACGACATGGCGCGAATTGATGGAGCGCAGGCGGGAACGCTGATCGCCGGATAAGGCGGAATGAGAGCGGGCAGGGGAGTGTCGCATCCCCTGCCCGGTTCGTGGTAACGCAAAGCGTTTCTATCTCGCAGCTTACTCAGCGAGGGCTTCGAGGACCGCTAGGCGCCAGTTGAACGCGCCAATGGCCATGTGCGGGGCCGGCCAATCGGCATCCAGCTCGTATTCAAGGGTGATGGGGCCTTCGAACCCTACGGCGTCCAGTGCGCTCGCGAGGGCGTGGAGGTCCATGTCGCCTTCACCGACGATGGTTTCCGGACCGTCAACTTCCCAGTCCTTGAGATGAAGCATGTGGACCCGCTCGCCGAGGGCTCCGACGACTTCGTGCGGGTTCTCTCCGGACCGAATCACGTGGCCCGTGTCCACGCACGCGCCGATGGGCGGGTGGCGGCCTTCGACGGCCTCAAGCGTGTCATCGACCGTGTCGTACCGCGCGCCAGGCCCATGGTTGTGAATGGCGACCTTGATGTCGAACTCTTCGACGAGTTCCTCAAGCAGGTCAAAGCTTTCCGGCTCTGGATTGGCGGTCAGGATGGGAATGCCCATGTCATCCGCAAACTCGAAAATGGGCCGGACTTGATCCTCGTCCGCGGACAGGCCCACCACGCCAAACGCCACGAGGTGCGCGCCGGCGGATTCCAGCGTCGCGCGAAGCGCATCCCGTTCGTCATCATCCAGGTCGGCACCCACGGACGTGTCATGCTCTGGGCTAAGCTGCTGGCCAGGATAGGGCTCAATCGCGCTCAAGCCGAGAGCCTTGGCTTGGTAAATCGCATCGAACAGCGTGAAATTCCGGAAGCTGTAAGTCTGCACGCCCAAGTCCCAGTCTTCATGCCCGTGGGCTTGAGCATTTGCTCCCGCTACGGCCGCAACCGCGATGACGGCGGCCCCAAGGATGAGGTGTAAGCTCAGTCGTTTCATCTCTCCATTTCTCCTTCTGTTTTGGTTGGGTTACCCTGCGCTCCCAGCCGGTCCAGCGGCCGGGACACACCAAATACCCTACTCATAACAGGCGGCGAATGCAAGCACAGAGGCGGTCTTCGGGAGGCGGCGCGGGGCTTCATGATATGCTGGAAGAACAGCGAGGCGGCGGACGCCGGTTTGCCGCCTATGTCACGGAAAAGCCGCACCAAAGTAGGAGGTTGCGTTATGTATCGAATGCCATGGCTTGTGGGGGCGGCGTGTCTCTTGGCCGCGTTTGGGGCTGAGGCGGAACCGCCGGGGGTGTGGATGTGCCACACCGCGTTGAACGAACTCGCGGGGGACGAGGCCCAGTGGGAGTATGTCCGGGAACGCCTTGATGGCGTGCAGTTCTATCTCGATCCACTGAGTGACTACTCCGAAGAAACCCTCGAAGCATTGGCCGCCATGACGCGCGAAGCCAACCTCGCAGTGGCCGTGGAAGCCGGGGAAGCGCTGGATTACGGTCCGCTGGACGACACCAGCGGGGCCGCCAGCGCTGAACGTGAACTCGAAAAGATGCAGCGATTTCTCGACGCGGGCGGCAGCATCGGTTACATCACGCTGCGCGATCCCATCCAGCAGTTGCTGGAGCCCAGCGGCCACCGCGAAGGCTTCGAGCGGGTGGAAGACTGCATCGATCACGTTCTCCAGTACCTCCAGCGAATTCGCGAAGACTTGCCTGACACGGAGTTCTTCCTCCTCACCAACTTCCCAAACTGGGGATGGAGAGGAGAAGTCTCCTACCACGCCCGGGGCGAACGGCGGATGGACCATGGCGACTACTTCCCGGTGCTGGAGCGGGTGCTGGCCCGGGCGGAAGTCGAGGGCGCGCCCTTCAAGGGCGTCACGGTGGACAACCCCTACGAATACGCCACCGGCGAACGCCCATCCATCAACCTGGAGGATCCCGCCGAGGTTGATTGGATGGACCGCATCCGGGACTTGCAGCGCCACGTCATGGACCTCGGCTACGAATTCAACATGATCATCAACAGCGAGACCGGCGGAGGGGAGTCCGGGGAAGCCTTTCACGAGAGGACATTGCAGTACCTCGAACTTTTCCACGAAGGCGAGCCCAGACCCACGCGCTACATCATCCAGAGTTGGTATGTGCACCCGCGCCCCGTGCTTCCCGAGACCGAACCCGGCGCAATGAGCGCGGTTGTCCGCGATGCGCTTGAGTTTTTGGACGGGAACGAGCGATAGAGGCTTCGATGTCTCACTCGGGATTGATGCCAAAGAACGCTACATGATCCCCAAGGGACGAGAGGGATAGATTGGAGCCCCGCGCAACCCGGCGGCAGAAATCATCCCCCCCTGCGAAGGGCGCCCCGTCCCGCCGGCGTCCCGCCAGCAAAAAGCTGCCCGTAAGGCGGCGTTACGAAATTCCCCCTCCGGAGGGGCAATCCGTACCGCCGGCGTCCCGCCGGCATGAAAAGCGGCTGTAGAGACGGCGCTACGAATTATTCCCCCTTCGAAGGGGGATCAAGGGGGATGTCAACCTCCATCCAACGGCTCGGTCTTCTACATCCCCCGGCCCTTGCGGGCCTGCCCCCTTCGAAGGGGGAATTTTTCCGCGTTATCCC
>PUOI01000507.1 GCA_003552765.1 Candidatus Hydrogenedentota bacterium
CTGGTGACCGTGGCGTCCCTTGTGGAACGGGAAGCCCGTGCGGCGCATGAGCGCCCGAAGGTGGCCAGCGTGATTGAGAACCGCCTCGAACGGGGCATGACCTTGGACATTGACGCCACCCTGCAATACGCCTTGGGCAAGTACGGCCAACGCATGCTAAACGAAGACAAGGAAGTGGATTCGCCCTACAACACCTACCGCAACCGCGGCTTGCCGCCGGGCCCCATCGCGAGTCCCGGCATGGCGAGTCTGCGCGCCGCGCTCCAGCCCGCCGACACGGAGTATTACTATTTCGTTTCCAACGCCGACGGCCGGACCCACACCTTCAGCCGCACCCTTGAGGAGCACAACCGCGCGGTGTACCGTTACCGCCAGGAGATGGCCGTGCAGCGGCGCGCGCTTCAGGAAAACTCGAACGCCAATGACACACCCTGACCAGGAGACGCCCGGCGTGTCCCACACGGCGCCCTTATTGGACCGGGACCGGATCTTCTTCACGGCATGCAATGAGATCGAGAAGGATCTCCCCGTCATCGCCCGATTGGGCGTGGGCGTCGAGATTCAGACCTTCGCCATGCCTCAGCTCTTCGAGAACAACTATGAGAAACGTCTCGAAGGCATTCTGGAGGCGTTGACGCACGTCCGCGGCCCGATCGGATGTCACGGCCCCTTCATCGACACCGTGCATTACAGCCCGGACCCCGCCGTGCGCCGGAACGCCTACCAACGCTACCAACAGGCGCTCGACGCGGCCCGGCGCACCAAGGCCGGTTACGTGATCTTCCACAGCCAATTCAATCCGCTCATCAAGACGCGGGAATACCGCGACCTGTATCACAACTACAGCATGGGGTTTTGGCCGCCCATTCTGGACCAAGCCGCCAAACAGGGAACGGCCATCTACCTCGAAAACATGTTCGAGCCCACCCCCGAACCCTTGATGCGTCTGCTCGACGACCTGCGCGCGGATCATCTCGGGGTTTGTCTAGACCTCGCCCACATCAGCCTGTATTCAAACTGGCCCACCCAGGTCTGGATCGACATGCTGCGGCCCTACATCCGCCACATTCACCTCAGCGACTCTCACGGGGAATACGACGACCACCTGCCCCTCGGCGAAGGCATCCTCGACTTCGGCCGATTCATCGGCCAGTTGCGCGACGTTCCCTATCCCCTCACCTACGCGCTGGAGCATGACGGCCACCGCCAAGCCCAAGCGAGCCTCGCCTACCTCGGGTTGGAGTGAATTCAAAGCAGTGAGCGACGGCCAAACGAGCGGTTTCTTTTGGAAGAAGCTTCTTGGATCATCAATGACGAGGAGGGTGGACAGCGGCCTCTTGTCGGCGTGGATTCCATACTTATCAGTGCGGAAGATGAGAGATGGGTTGAGTTCATGGAACCAACATGGGAGACGAACAATGGGAAAGAAAGTCTCGAATCCTCCTCCACCTAGACAGACTGACAAGAAACCGGAAAAACAGGGCCTCACGGAGGGCGTGAACCCTTCGGCGCCAGTCAGTCTCAAGCCGCCTCCACCTCCTTCTCCACCGCCCCCACCTAAGGAAGGCCGGTAGACAGCGGCAGCCTTTCACACTTGGAGACTCGCGGCCCTTACCGCCAGCCGGAGAAGCGGCGGCTCACGAGCAGGTAAATGAACACCGGCCCGCCGATGAGGGTGGTGATGATGCCGATGGGGGTCTCGCCGGGCATGGCCCTGCGGGCGATGATGTCGCAGAAGCATAGAAACGCGCCGCCCGCCACGAGGCTCAATGGCATCAACAACCGGTGGCGCGCGCCCACGATGCCGCGTATCGCGTGGGGAATGATGAGCCCCACGAAGCCGATGGGACCGACCTCGGACACGATGATGGCGGTCAATAACGATCCCACCAGAAACGTCGTCAATTGCAGACGCCGCACGTTCACCCCTCGCCCCGCCGCTAGCTCCTCTCCAAATCCGAGCTGGTCAAACTTGCCGCTTTGCGTTAACAAAATGAGCATGCACGGGAGCACGCCGATGGACAGCGTAAACACGGGCTGATACCCGAGAACATCGACGCCGCCCATCAGCCAGCGGTCCATCACGACGAGGCGCTCGGGATCCGCGAGGTAGCGCATGAGCATGATGCCCGAATTCGCGAGCATGCCCATGGTCACCCCGGCGAGGAGCAGCACGGTAGGGGCCATGCGCGCCCGGCCCACGGCCAATAGGTAGATCAGCGCCACATCGAACAACGCGAACAGGAAGGCGAAGACCTGCACGGGGGGCAGACCCAGAAAGTACAGTTGGACGCCGTAGCCTTGCACGATGATGGTGCCGGTCCACGCGCCCAGCGCGCCCCAGCTCGCCACGCCGAGGGTGTAGGGCGTTGCAAGGGGGTTCCGGAGCAGCGCCTGGAACGCGCATCCCGCGAGGGCGAGTCCGCTGCCCGCGATGAGCGCGGCCAAGGTGCGCGGCAACCGCTGTTGCAGGATGATGCTAAGGCTGGGCGCATCGGCGTAGCTCAACCCTGCTCGCCATTCGAGGAATGCTTGCCGCAGGCTGACAGGTTCCGCGCCGAGCGCCAAACTGGCGAGGATGAGCCCCACGCTAAGCGCCAGCAGACCCGCGATAAGGATCCCCTGGAACGGCGGCGGCTTCAAGACCCCTCCTCATCCGGCAGCTCAGCCGTCACCAAGGGCGTATGCGTGATGGGATGGTCACACACGCGGATGCGGCTGCCGTAAGCCTTTGTCAGCACGGACTCTTGCAAGACACTGCCGGGCGCGCCAACCGCCGCCAGTTCCGCGTCCGGCCCGAGCAACAA
>PUOI01000462.1 GCA_003552765.1 Candidatus Hydrogenedentota bacterium
CCCAACGCAAGGACGCGTAGCACATGCTCCTCACCTTCACCAAGATGCACGGCCTGGGCAACGACTACTTATTCATCGACGCGGCCGAGCATCCCGTCGCCAATCCCGGCGAACTGTCCCGCCGCATGAGCCACCGGCATCTGGGCGCGGGCGCCGACGGCATTATACTGGTTCTCCCCGGCCAAGAGGGCGAATTTGCGATGCGCATCTTCAATGCCGACGGCAGCGAGGCGGAGACCTGCGGCAACGGCATCCGCTGCTTCGCGAAGTACGTGTACGAGCGCGGCCTAATCGACAAGACCGCCTTCACCATTGACACGCTGGCGGGTCCCAATCAGGTGGAACTCGAGGTGTCCCATGGCCGGGTGACGAGCGTGCGCTCCAACATGGGCAAACCCACGTTTGAGCGCGCCGAGATTCCCATGGAGGGACCGCCGGGCCGGGTCATTGAAGAACCGCTTGATCTCGGCGATGAGACCCTGTCCATTACCTGCGCCAACATCGGCAATCCGCATGCCGTCGTCTTTGTCGAGGACGCCACGAAAGCCCCCGTGGCCGAGTTGGGACCGCGCATCGAGAACTACCCCGCCTTTCCCAACCGCACCAACGCCGAGTTCGTGTCCGTTCGCGACAAGCACAACATCGACATGCGCATTTGGGAACGGGGCAGCGGCATTACCATGGCAAGCGGCAGCGGCTCATGCGGCGCGGCGTTGGCGAGCATGCTGACCGAGCGCGTGGACAACCGCGTGCATGTCCATTTGGTGTATGGCGCGCTCAGCGTGGAATGGGCCTCCGACGGGTGGGTGTATCAAGAAGGGCCGGCGGAAGAAGTCTACGAAGGCGCCTGGCTTCACGATGACGACACCTTGATCCAATCGGTGGATACGTCCAAGACAACGTGAAGAAACATCCCATGCCCCTCTACCGAAGGGGCATGATTCGTACCGCCGGCATCTTGCCGGCACGTAAGCCGCCGGGAAGACGGCTCGGGGGATGTACACAACCTCCACACCGCCCCATCCGGCGGCCGGGTTGATAAACGGGACCTTGAACAGCAGAGGAAATCATGTCCATCAACATTGGCGTGCTGCTCTCAGGCAGCGGCACAACCCTCGAGAACCTGTTGGGATATATCGCGCGCGGCGAACTCGACGGCGCCATCCAATGCGTGGTCAGTTCACGCAAGGACGCCTTTGGTCTGGAGCGGGCCCGGCGCAACGCCATCCCCGCCATTGCCGTCCCCAAGAAAGAATACGGCGATTGGCAGGCCTTCAACGACGCCATCTGGCGCGAACTCGACGCCTACAACCTTGACCTCATTGTGCTGGCGGGATTCATGAGCAAACTCGCGGTTCCCGAGAAGTTCGTCAACCGCATCATGAATGTTCATCCCGCGCTGATCCCCGCCTTCTGCGGCAAGGGCATGTACGGACACCATGTGCATGAGGCCGTCATTGACTATGGGGCCAAGATCAGCGGCGTAACGGTGCATTTCGTGGACGAAGAATACGACCACGGGCCGATTATCTTGCAGGAATGCGTCCCGGTCCTTGATACCGACACGCCCGATTCCCTGGCCGAGCGCGTACAAGCCAAGGAACGTGAACTCTACCCCAAGGCCATCCAGCTCTTCGCCGAAGGCCGCTTGAGGGTAGATGGACGAAAGGTGTATGTGCTCTGAGAGAGGGATCAGAGACAACGAAACGAGCCTAAATCCCGGGGAAAAAGGGCTGGTTCCAAGGGACAATATCTCCTTCACAAGGCGAATTGTGGCGCTGGTTTCTAGAGGAGGGTCAAGCCCAGATGTGCCGGCCCCAAAAGGGAACACGCCAAGAGGTGGCATGGCCTTCCAGGCCATGAATCACGGGCTGGAAGCCCGTGCTACGTCACCGCCACGAACAAAGGCTACCTACAATTTCAGGGCGGACAGAGTCCGAGCAGAGCGTCAAGCCCAAACTCGCCGCCCCGCCCAAAGGGAACGCACCAAGAGGTGGCATGGCCTTCCAGGCCATGAATCACGGGCTGGAAGCCCGTGCTACGTCACCGCTAAGAATAAAGGTTACCTGCAATCTCAGGACGGACAGAGTCCGAGCAGAGCGTCAAGCCCAAACTCGCCGCCACGAACAAAGGGAACGCACCAAGAGGTGGCATGGCCTTCCAGGCCATGAATCACGGGCTGGAAGCCCGTGCTACGTCACCGCCACGAACAAAGGCTACCTGCAATTTCAGGGCGGACAGAGTACTACGCGGCAATGCCGTGGTACGGACTATTCCCCCTTGTGAAGGGGGTGGCCCGAAGGGCCGGGGGATGTAAACACCCAAGCCCAAAAGGAGGAATTCACCATGAATACGCACTCAGCGGGACTACAACTCGTCACCTTGATGGCCATGGTCGTTCTGTTGGCGATCGCGCCGATGGAGAGCGCGGCGCGTGAAATCAGCAGCTCCCATGATCAGGAAGAAGGCGTATTCCGTGTGGAGCGGGATAGCGAGACGGTGTTTCAATACCGCTCCGCGCCCAATCCGTACAAGCCGTACGTGGAATACTTCGCAACGCCGGGCGGCCTGAACGTGTTGCGCGACGCGCCGCCGGATCATCCTCATCATCATGGGCTGATGTTCGCCATCACGGTCAATGGCGTGAACTTTTGGGAAGAACACGGCGCTCCCGGCAGACAAGCACCGCACGACACGCACGAGGTTAGCCAAACCGTCCACGACGCGTTTTCGGAATCCAGCTATAGTCAAGTCTTGGACTGGCTGCCGCAGGACGCGGATACGCCCGTGTTGACGGAATC
>PUOI01000447.1 GCA_003552765.1 Candidatus Hydrogenedentota bacterium
AGGCCATCGGTCTGGCGAAGCCCGGCGATCTGGTGCTCATTGCGGGCAAGGGCCACGAGGATTATCAGATCGTGGGGGAGGAACGGCGCCACTTCGATGATCGCGAGGTGGCGCGCCAGGCCCTCGAAGCGCGGCAAGAGAATTGAACGAGGAAATACGCCCCGTACCGGCGACGATTTTCCCTTTGCAGGGGGTGAGGAATCGATTAGTGGAGCGCCAAACTTAGACTTGTTGACTGCCACAGTGAACGCGCTAGGAGGTGGCATGGCCTTCCAGGCCATGAATTACGGACTGGAAACCCGTGCTGCTATTGGGGTTTGGATCCCCGCTTTCGCGGGGATGACGGTAGGGGCGAGGTATTTACAAATCAAGGGCTGAAGAGGTACTGGATGCGCCCGTCTTCTCTGTGGGACGCGCCCTGGCGCTGCTCTGTAGCAGCCCACGGTGTGTTCACGGCGAAAACCTGGAATTTCTTCCCGGATTCCGTCAAGCTATAGAGGGAAAGGAGTCCCATCTCATCATGGGCTGGTGGTATAGTCTGGACGAACTTGCGGCCCTTATTGACGCCGAACCGCCCCGGACGGATCGGACATTCCATGCCGTGAGCACCGACACGCGGACGCTGTCCCCTGGCGCGGTGTTCTTCGCGTTGAGCGGCGAGACGTTCGACGGCAACCGCTTTGTTCCCGAGGCCTTCGCCAAGGGAGCGGCCGCCGCCGTCACCACGCAGGCGCATTCGGATGGGCCATGTCTGGTGGTTTCCGATCCGCTCACGGCCTTGCAGCGTTTCGCCGCGCATCACCGGCAGCATTACAGCGGCCCCCTGCTGGCCATCACGGGCTCCTGCGGCAAGACGGGGACAAAGGAATGTGTGGCGGCTTTGCTTGGCGCGCGTTACAAGGTGGCGAAGACCGAGGGGAATCTGAATAACGAAATCGGGACGCCGCTTTCCCTGCTGGCCCTTGACGCGGAAACGGAGTTCGGCGTGTTCGAGTTGGGCGCGAACCATCGCGGGGAAATCGCCCGCATGTGCGCCTGGGCCAAGCCCACGGAAAGCGCCATCACCCTCATCGCGCCGGCTCACCTCGAAGGGTTCGGCGGCATAGAGGCCATCGCCGCCGCCAAGGCCGAGATCATGGAGGGGCTTCCGCGGGATGGGACGTTCTACGTCAACACGGACGACCCGCGCTGCGTGGCCATTGGCGAGCGTCATCCCGGCGAAACCGTCCGCTTCGGCCGCGAAGGGGATGTGGCGCTGGAGGATTGCCACTTTGACGATGCCGGGGAGATGGTGCTGCGGGTGCGTCCCGTGGGAACGCTCCGGCTTCCACTGCTCTGCCGGGCGCACGCGCACAACGTGCTGCTGGCCATTGCCGTGGGACTGCGCCATGGCGTGACGGAATTTGAAGCGCCGCTACGCGAGGCGGCCCGTGGAACGCTGCGGTTCAAACCCGTTAAGATAGGACCCTTCGAGGTACTGGATGACACCTATAACTCCAATCCGGCCAGCGCCGCCGCGGCCCTTCAGGCGCTGGAGGATCGCCCTGGCGGGGGCGCACGCATCGCGGCCCTGGGCGACATGCTGGAGTTGGGAGACGAGGCGGTCCGGCTTCATCGTGAACTGGGAGCGCAAGCCCGCGCGTGTGGCGTGACGCATCTGTTCGCGCGGGGAGACTTCGCCGGAGACGTTGTTGATGGGGCGGCGCCGGACGGGAGGCTGCACGCCGAGACCATTCAGGACCACGAGGCCATTGCGGACGCCATTGTTCGCGCCGCGCCGGATGGGGGCTCCATCTTGCTGAAAGGCTCCCGCGGCATGCGCATGGAAAAGGTAATCGAGGCGCTTAAAAGTTATTTCGGACAAAACGAAGAATAAATGCTCTACTACCTTGCTATTGAGTTCAAAGACCAATTCACGATCCTGAACGTGTTCACCTACAACACCGTCCGGGCGGGCGGAGCCGCGTTGACGGGGTTTCTCATCTGCCTGATCATCGGCCCGATGATGATACGCTGGCTGCGCGCCCTGAAGGTGGGGCAATTCGTCCGTCAGGAGCACGTCGAGGACCTGCACGAGCTGCACAAGGGGAAAGCGGGCACGCCAACCATGGGCGGTAGCCTCATCATCTTGAGCGCCGTCGCCACGTTGCTCTTGTGGGGCCGGCTGAGCAATCCGTCCCTGCTGGTGGCCATGGGCGCGCTGTGCGGGCTCGGCGCGGTGGGGTTCATGGACGACTTCATCAAGCTCCGCCGCAAACACAATCAAGGCCTCACCGCGCGCGCGAAATTCATCGGGCAAATCGGGGTTGGGCTACTGCTCGGGCTCTACGTCCTCTACAACCCCATCACCACCAACGCCACCACCGTCAACACGGCGGATTTTGACGACTGGCAAGGGTTCATCGCCACCTTCCACGAGGAAGGACAAGGCGGGAACAATGGGCCGGTCAAGGTCTTCTGGGACGCCCTCGAACCCGAACAGCGGCGGCTCATGACGCACGCCGTGAACGATGGGCAACGGGCCCGGCAACTGCGGCCGGAGCTTCTTGGCGCCATCAACCGCACCTTGACGGAAGAGGCCGCCCTTGCGGAATCGCCCGTGTGGGCGAAAGTGGAGTTGCGAGGCGAAGCCAAGGAACTGATGGACAAGGGCGTGGACCATCTCGAGGATCGCGAGCGGCGGCGGCTCAACCGGCTGCTCTTCGAGGCCGCCTTTCCGGGGGAGGTCGAGCAAAGCCCCACCAATCCGCACACCAATGTCAATATTCCCGGATTCAAGGATGTATGGTTCCCCTTGGGCGCGGGCTATATCCTGTTCGCCATCGTGCTCATCGTGGCGTCCTCGAATGCGGTGAACCTCACCGACGGCCTGGACGGACTCGCGGTGGGCGCATCGATCATCTCCGTTCTCGCGTTTACCGGCATTGCATATGTCGTCAGCCGCGTGGACTGGTCGGACTATCTCTTGCTGACCTACGTGCCCGAAGCAACGGAGTTGGCCGTCTTCGGAGGCGCCCTCTTGGGAACGGGGCTTGGCTTTCTGTGGTACAACGCGCACCCCGCCGAGGTGTTCATGGGCGACACCGGCAGCCTGGCCCTGGGGGGCGCCATTGGCACGATGGCCATGCTCACCAAACAAGAACTCTTGCTCTTGATTGTCGGCGGCCTGTTCGTGTTGGAAGCGGGGAGCGTGATTATTCAGGTCGCCTCGTTCAAGCTCCGGGGCACGCGCGTGTTTCGCATGGCGCCCCTCCATCATCATTTCGAGCTGAAGGGCTGGAGCGAGAACAAGGTCATCGTCCGTTTCTGGATCATCGCCATCATATTCGCGCTCATGAGTTTGAGCACCCTCAAACTGCGGTAAGGGAAGGGCCGGCCCAGTGGATCTTCACGGGAAAACAGTCGCCATAGCGGGACTCGGGCGAACCGCCTTGGCCCTGGCGAAATTGCTCCAGGCCAAGGGCGCGGAACCTTTCGTGAGCGAAATGCGCTCCCTTGAGGACGTGGCGGAAGAGGCCTCGGCTTTGACAGCCGCTGGCATCCCGTTCGAGACCGGCGGCCATTCCGAGGCGATGTTCACGCAGGCCGCTCTCGTGGTTCCGAGCCCGGGCGTCAGTCCGCGCATTCCGCCCATCGCGGCCGCCGTGGAAGCGGGGGTCCCGGTATGGAGCGAACTCGAGGCGGCTTTCCGCTACTGCCAGGCGCCTATCGTGGCCGTCACCGGCACCAACGGCAAGACCACGGTGACCGAACTGCTCCGCGCGCTGTTGGCCGGATTGGGGCATGACGTGATCCTCGCGGGAAACAACAGCCGGCCGTTTAGCGATGCGGTGCAGCAAGCCCCAGCCCCGGATTACGTGGTGCTGGAGGTGAGCAGCTACCAGCTGGAGGGTATCGTGACGTTCCGGCCCTGGATGGGCGCGGTCCTGAATGTCTCTCCGGACCACCTTGCGCGCCATGGGGCGATTGAGGCCTATGCGGCGGCCAAGGCGCGCATGTTCGAGAACCAACGCACGGGCGATGTGGCCGTACTGAACGCCGGCGATCCTCGGACCGCCGCCATGGCCCAGCACTGTCCGGGCGCCGTATGGTGGTTCAGCACGGAAGGGCCGGTGGAAAACGGCCTCTGGCTCGATGGCGAAACCTTCCGCTGGGGTGAGACGGCCGTGGGCGATGTCCGCGACACGCTGCTGCCGGGCCGGCACAACCTGGCCAACGTGCTCGCCGCTCTCACCCTGATTCACGCCGGAGGTTTCCCCTTGGAGACCGCGTTGGAAGGCTTGCGCGCCTTCCCCGGCGTGGAGCATCGCATGGAATACGCCGCCACGCTGAACGGCGTGGACTTCTACAACGATTCCAAATCGACCAACATTGACAGCCTTCGCGTGGCCTTGGCCTGCTTCAGCCGTCCCGTCGTCCTTATCGCGGGCGGCGAGGGCAAGGGCGAACCCTATGAGGCGATGCGCGGCTACGTCCGGGACCACGCGCGGTATCTGATTACGCTGGGGGAGGAAGCGCCCCGCATCGAACAGGCGTGGGGAGAGGTCATTCCTCATGAGCGGGCGGCGGATATGCAGGACGCGGTGCAATTGGCGGCGGTCCGTGCGCGGCCCGGCGAAGCGGTGCTGCTGTCGCCTGCTTGCGCTAGCTTCGATATGTTTCGCAACTTCGAGGAACGCGGCCAAGCCTTCAAGGAATGCGTCCGCCAACTTCAACAGGAGCCACGGCCATGACGCGAGAGAGAAACTTCCTGGTATTGATAACCCTGACCCTGATTCTCATCGGCGTGCTGATGGTCTTTAGCAGCGGGTTCATCACAGCCGCCCGGGACTTGGGTATTACCAGCACGGAGTATCTTCTCCGGCAAGGGGTCTACACGGTTCTGGCGCTGGCCGTTCTGTACCTGTTCGCCCGGTTCGACTATCACAAACTCAGCAACCGCACCATCTACGTATCCCTTTTCTGGGGGACCCTGGCCCTGCTTGTGGGCGTCTTGGTCTTTGGCGAGATGGCCGGGGGCGCCCAGCGCGCGTTCCGTCTTGGCCCCATGGGGTTTCAGCCATCGGAGATCGCCAAACTGTCAATCATTATCATTCTCGCCGTAAAGCTGGCGCAAAACAATGACGAGGTATGGAAATTCTGGGAAGGCTTGGCCCCGCTGGTCTTTCTCACCGGCATTCTCGCTGCGTTCGTCCTTGCGCAGCGTGACCTAGGCACGCCGGTGCTCATGTGCGGCGTCGCCGGGCTGATGCTGTTCGTGGCGGGCGCCCGCTGGAAATACGCCATTGGCGGGGCGGCGTCGATGATCGCAATCACGTTCACGCTCATCCACGTCGCCGGCTATCGCTCGGAACGCTGGGATGACTACATTTACCACTGGCTTTGGGGCGGCGATGGGGGGTATCAGCTCTCGCACTCCTTGAACGCGTTCGCCTTTGGCTCCATCACCGGACGCGGCCCCGGCGCGAGTGAACAAAAGTTGGGATACCTCCCCGCGGCGCACAACGATTTTATCTTCGCCATTTTCGGCGAGGAAATGGGGCTTGTGGGCACGTTGTTCGTGGTGGCGTTGTTCACGGCGATGCTGGCGCTGGGGGTGCGCATCGCCTTGCACGCCCGCGATTTTCTCGGGTCCATGCTGGCCTGCGGCGTCACCGGCCTCTTCACGTTTCAAGCCATCCTCAACATGGGGGTGGCCGTGGGATTGTTCCCCACAAAGGGTCTAACCCTCCCCTTCATTAGCGCGGGCGGCACCTCGCTCTTGGCTAGCGCCGCGCTCATGGGCATCCTGCTTAATGTGGCGCTTCAGGCCGGGGCGCCTGCGGCGGCTTCCCACCATGCGCGAAAACACGCCTGGACGCGGTGGCTGGCATTTCCCTTTGCCCGGCGCGGACCCGCTCTGAGTCAGAACTGAGCCGAGGGAGCGGACAGGGGATCCCAGGTGAGGATGAGGGCGGGGTGCGAATGCTTGCGTATGATTAGCTCGTTTCCAGCTTGGAGCCCTAGAAACTCGGGGGCGTTATCATAGGCGGCCACGGCCGGACCCCGCGTGATAAGGACCCGCACGGTCACCGTGTCTTTCACGACGAGATGGCTGACGCAGTGGCTGGTGTACTTAAAGGCGATGCCGAGGCCCGTGTGAAACATGCCCCGCGTGATTTGGTTGTAGTATGCCGTGCTGCCAAACGGCGTGCTGACCACCAGCCCATCGCCGACAATCTCAAGCCCGTCCTCGAAGGGTTCCTCGTCAATCCAGAGCTTGAACCGCACCGCGGAGTTGATCCGCCCCATGTGGACGTTGATCTCGTTCATCGCCGCCAGCGGTTCCGTCATGGGAGTGCCATCGTCGTGAAGCACTTCGCAACACAGCTTGACGAACTCGCTGCGGTGCAGTTCATTGGCGGTCAGCCGCGCGAGTATGTCGCCAATGGGGTGGGGCATGCAGCGGTGGCCGCGGCGGCTGTTGCGGATGGGGAGTTTGGGAACGCCAGGCCACTGCAGCTCGGCCGATAACAGGGTCCCGTCGCCCCCATAACAGATCACCACATCCGGGTTGGTGTGAACGAGTTCAAGGGACGGAAAGCGTTGAACGTCGGTACTGAGATCGCCCGCATGGGCGCCGTATAATAAGGTCTTCATGCTCTCGAATCGATGTCACCCGCCTTGGCGAAACAAAAACGTCCGGGACTCTTTCAGCGCGCCCGCCAGTCTCGCATGTTTGGACAGAGACATGCAAACCCGGCTTTCCTCCCAACCACCGGATACAGCGGTGTGCGGGGCATTTACACCCCTGGCCCTTCGGGTTCCGCATACCGTCAAGCGCTTCGGCGTACGCCCCCCCAGCGCCATCCTCCATCCTTGACGAAGAACTCACGCGCCCTTCCGGGGAACTGCCTACCCTAACACGGCAAGGGCGGCGCTTCTTCCCTCACGGAGGAAACCGTCATTCGGCGGCGTTGGCGTGAGCGAGGTCGTGTTGCACGAATTTCTCGATGGCGTGCCGGTCCTCCTCGCTCACCTTCGTGTAAAGGATGGCGACCCTGTAGTGATTTTCGCCTTGGTCATGCGGGTCGCACCGGACCACAATGCCCTCGCACTCGACCCGTTTGCCGACGGGGCTGGGCAGGTCCAGGGCCATCCGTATCTTCGTCATCAGCGGGATGGGCTCGCTGGTGTGGCACAACACGCCGTTGGCGCTGATATTGTCTACATGGTTGAGTGTGGCGGCCTCGCCGCGATCCTCAATTGCCGCGAAGCCCCGCCGGCTCCGGGGAAACCGGCGCCGATCGTCGCTTCTTGAATGTAGTGTCATCCTCTCTCACTCCTGACTCCCAATACACGAGGGAGTTCGCTTCTCCTTATTATTCCACTGCGGCTGTTTGGGGCTAAGGCGCGCTGCTGGGACCGCCTTAGCCCCCTTTTCTAATATCGGCCCAACCGCGGGATGGGTTTAGTCCCGGCTTCTGGATGCGCGGCGCCTTCCACGCCTGGCATACGTTATTCGTCTTCTTCTTCGGAGGGCTCATCCCGCGGCGGCCCCAGCGTGGCGTCACGGAGGCGGGCCAGCAAGGCCGGGAACCATGTTGTGCCCAACAAGAAGGTAATGGCAATCACAATCCACAACCCCATGCAGATGGGCCGGGTGAAGAAGGGGACAACCGAGCCGTCGTACAACCCAAGCCCGCGGCGCAAATTCTCGTCCAGGATCGGCCCAAGAACCACGCCAAGGATGAGCGGCGCCATGGGAAAGCGCAGTTCGCGCATGAAGTAGCCCAGGACGCCAAATCCAAGCATCACCCAGATATCAAACACGCGGCTGTTGACTGCGTACGCCCCGACCACGCAGAGCACGAAGATGATGGGCATGAGCCGGTTGCGGGGAACTTCGAGCACTTTCAGCAGGGGCTTGGTGAGAAGAAGCCCGAAAAACAGAATGGCCAAGCTCGCCAACAACACCATCGCCACGACTTCGTACAAGAAGCCAGGGTTTTCGTCCATGATAAGCGGGCCCGGCCGGATCCCGTGCACAAACAAGGCCGCGAGCAGCACCGCGGCGGGCGCCGAACCCGGAATGGCCAGCGTGAGCACGGGAATGGTCGCGCCGGGCACGGCCGCGCTACATCCGGTCTGGGAACTGATCAACCCTTCCCAAGACCCCTTGCCGAATAACGAGCGTTTCTTGCTGATTGCGCGGGCATAGGCGTAGGACACCCACGCTCCCATGTCCTCGCCGACGCCGGGGATTATCCCCATGAACGTGCCAATAATCCCCGAGCCCGTGATGTTCTTCCAGTATCCCAGCACCTCGCGAATCTTTGGGATCACGCGGTCCTTGGTCGTTTGCGCCGAGGGATAAACGGGCGTCTTCATAACCGTCAGCAGTTCGGAAAAGCCAAACACACCCACTAGCACGGGCAACAGGTCGAACCCGCCCCGCATTTGGTCGTATCCGAACGCGAAGCGCGGGTAGGCTTGCAGCACGTCCTGGCCCACCATGGCCACGAGCAGCCCAATGAAGCCGGCGATCCAGCCTTTGAGCGGGTCTTCCGAAGCCGTGAGACGGCCGGAAACGACCACGCCGAGCACCGCCAGCCAGAAGAATTCGTGGGATTGAAAGTCGAGGGCCCGGTCGGCCAAAAACGGGGCAAAAAACGCCAGGCACAGCATGCCAATCAACGTTCCAAAGACCGCGCCCGCCGTGGCGATGCCCATGGCGCGGCCCACGTTGCCCGCCCGCGCCAGCGGAAACCCATCCAGCGCCACGGCGGCGTTGGCGGGGGTGCCGGGAATATTGAGCAGGATGGCGCTGCGGCTGCCCCCAAAAATCGCCCCGACATACATGCCAATGAGAATCAGGATGGCCTGCCCTGGCGGCATGTGGAAGGTGAGCGTCGCCATGAGCGTGAGGCCCAACGTGGCGGTGAGCCCCGGCAGCATCCCCACGCAAATCCCCAACAACGTGGCCCACGCTATGTGAAACAGATTCCACCCATCGCTGGAAACGGTGGTTATTCCCTCGAATAGTTGCACTATTCCTTCAAGCATATGGTGTAGACATCCCCTGTCGCATAATAACTGTTTCTTGGCTCCCCGCTGGCAAGCCCAGCGGGGAGCATACGGTGAGACATCGCGGCGGCGGCCCTGCCTCAATCCCCCTTGGGATTAAGCCGCGCCTACGGTAACCGGCGCAAAAAGATGTTCTCGAAGACGTAGGTGATTATCCAAGCGGTAAGCGCCGCTTGAATGATCGCGGTCACAACAAGAAGGACGCGTTCCCGGAAGACGCTCCAGCTTATCTGTAAGCCGAAAAGGCGCTTCCCTAACGTGACCAGCCAATTTTCACGCTGGGCGCGCTCGGTGGTGTTCTCCCAGTCATAGACCAGGATGAACGCAAGGACGAACGGGAAGGTCGCCATTGAAAAAGAAACCCGGCCGATTAGTCCCCAGGCATAGCCCAAGGAAAGCAACAGCAGAATCGCTAGGCGGCGGGGCTCGGGACGGCGGAACACGTCCACCACCTGCCCGCCGGCCCCTTTGAGATTCAGGCCGCCCTCCCAAATCGAACGCCCCAATATGATGGTCCCGAACCCGGCGATCGTGATTCCCAGCAGCCCAGGCACAAACCCCGGCCCATGGTAAAAGGCCGAGACCCGGCGGTGCTCCACCCCGGGCATTTGAAGGGAGTGATAGACCACGAAAATCCCTAAGAGCAACAGGGCCAAGCCCACAAACAGATCCACTTGGGGACGGACCCGTCCGGATACGGACTCCACACTTCCAGTTTGTTGTTCTTCAGTCATGACAATCAGACTTCTTATTCAGGACGAGGAATGCCGACCTCGTCAGGCGAGATGTCGGCGTAGCCGATGTCATACAGAATCCAGGCATCGGTCTTGACGCTTTCCCAAGCCCGGTCGTGAGCTTCTTGACCATAATACGGCGTAACGACGGCGCCGCGCTCCAGCGCGTAGTTTTGTAACCGCTCTGAATCCACGATATACTCATCCCAGATTTCCTGCATGGTCTCGATGCCCTCGTCCGGCACATCATGGCGGGCCCAAATGCCAAAGTAGTCCGTCGCCATATGCGCATCGGGAAGCCATTCCGTGACCGGAGGAATTTCGCCATGTCCTTCGATTTCCAGGGGCTCATCGCTCCAGGCCGCCAAAGGACGCAGGCGCCCGGCCCGAATCATGTCTGCTTGCTCCGATGCAAGCTGTGGCGTGACCGAGCTTTCACCCGCCACCACCGACCTTACTGCGGGGCTGCCGCCATCATAACTGATGTGGTTGTACTCGTTGTCCGTGGCCTGGCAGATGAGTTCGATAACCTTGTGGCCGGTCGACGCCGTGCCCGCCGTCGCTACGCTGACCTGGCCAGGGCGTGCCTCAAGGTCAGCCAGGAAATCGCCGAAATCTTCATATTCGGAATCGGGGTGAACGCTAATCACCGGAACATTCGCCACGGCCAGGAACAGATGCCAATCATCCAGGCTCGTGTCCAGCATCTCCAAGACAGGATAATAGCCTAGGGCCGAGGCGGAACCGGAAGTCCACGTGTATCCGTCGGCATCCGCTTCCAAGGCTTCCCCCGTTCCAATCGAGCCCGTGCCGCCTGGCGTGTTCACGACCACCACGCTCATGCGAAGCGCGTCCTCGATTTCCGTGGCGACCAGCCGGATGACTTGGTCTGTCGCGCCGCCCGCGGCCCATGGCACGATGATCTCGATGGGGCGCTCCGGTTCCCATGCGTAATCCAAGGGCTCTCGCACCTCACATCCAACTATCAACGCCGCTACGGCGGCGAACGCAGTTACAAGCGCAACTTTCTTCATGGTTACCTCTCCCAGGTTGTTCTTTGCCCGCACCCGCGCGCCGCATTCCCCGGCGCGGAGAACCAGCACGCATAATCAAAAAGTCATGAACGATTTCGTGGCGTCTTTTGCCACCGCCGCACTATACCAATGAAAGCGTTCAACTTCAAAGGCGCCGCCGAATCGCTGGATAGGGCGGTGTACGGGGCGTTTACACTTGCCGGCCCTTCGGGCGCCTCCTTTGAAGAGGGATGTTGTTCCCTGGAGCAGCCACTTCCCCGGCGATTGAGGTGGACCGGATAGTTTGACATTGCGCCTACCTCCTGCTTTAGGCTTAAGGCTTCAACAGAAATGAACCGCACAAAGAATCATCAACGGAAAGGCGATCAATCATGACAAGAAACAGAGTGTTCCTTCGGACAATGGGCGTGGTGACGGCGGCTCTGGCGCTGGCTGTGACGGGAACCGTCCAGGCGGATGAGCACGAGGAGCCGCTGAAGGTGCTCATGATAACGGGCGGCGGCTGGCACGATTTCGAGGCGCAGAAGGACATCCTGAGCGAGGGGATCTCCGAACGCGCCAATGTCGAATTCACCATCGACGACGAGGCCGGCGACGACTCGGGGGCGCGCATCTCCCGGCACGAAGATACGGCGTGGGCGGAAGAAGGCTTTGACGCCGTGCTGTACAACATGTCCATACACAGCGAAGATGATGAATGGGTTGGCCGCATTGTGGACGCCCACGTGGAACACGAGATCCCGGCAGTGTTCATCCATGGAGCCTGCCATTCCTACCGCCAGGGTAATCCCGAAGAGACTGGATGGTATGAGTTTATCGGGGTCCGTTCGCCGCGTCATGAGGCTCACCGGCCATTCACCGTAGAGGCGCTGGATGAGGACCATCCCGTGATGGCGGATTTTGAGACCCCGTGGGAGACGCCGGAAGGGGAACTCTATGTGATTGAAGAAGTTTACCCCACGGCGACGCCGCTGGCTCACGCCTATGGAGAAGATACGGAAGAATATCACGTCACCATCTGGGTCAATGAGTACGAAGGCGTGCCGGTCTTTGGCACGACGATTGGCCACCATAATGTGACGATGGAAACGGACAACTACTTGAACCTTGTCACGTCCGGTCTCTTATGGGCCGTGGGCGAACTGGACGGCGAAGGATAAGCAGCGCCGCGATAACGAACGTGAGAGGGGGGCGCCAAAAGTCCTGACACAGCCGGGCGGGCTGTGTCAGGGCTTCGCTATTCTGACCATTCGGCGTCCTCTTCGCGCGCGAGCTGGCCCATGGCGTTCTCGCCCTCAATGAACTGGCCGTCCCGCATGATGATCAGCGATTGCGCAAGGGCCTTGGCCTCGCGGCGGTTGTGGGTGATGTGCAGCACGGTGACGCCGGTGTCTTGGTGAACGTGGCGGAGCAGGTCCAGCATGCCGCCGTGGGTTTCCTCGTCCAAGGCGGACAAGGGCTCGTCCAGAAACAGGATGCCGGGATGCGCGGCGAGGGCCCGGCCAATCGCCACGCGTTGGCGTTCGCCGCCGGAAAGCCCGTGAGGCCGCCGGTGAAGCAGGTGGCCGATCTCCAGCCACTCCGCCAACTCGTGCACGCGGGCGGCGATCTCACGTTTGGGCCGGTGGCGCACCCGCAAGGCGAAGCCCAGGTGCTCCTCGACGGTCATGGTGGTGAACAGGGCGCCGTCCTGTGGAACCAGCCCCACATTGCGGCGGCCCGGCGGCAGGCCAGTCACATCCTTCCCCATGAGATGGATGCGGCCCTGTTCGATGGGCCTCAACCCGCACGCCGCCTCGAGCACCGTGGTCTTGCCGCATCCCGTGCGCCCCATGAGAACGGCGTAGGCCCCCGTGGGAATGTGCAGGTTGACGTTTTCCAAACAAAAACCATCAAGCCGTATGGTGATGTTCTCGAAATGAACCATGGGTTCCAACTGGTTGTGCGTGTTTTGGCCTGAGCCGCCGTGGCGCGCATGGGACGCCGCGCGATTGTATCAGAACATGCGGCCCCGGCCCGCGAGCCGCATGAGAA
>PUOI01000395.1 GCA_003552765.1 Candidatus Hydrogenedentota bacterium
AAAACGACAGCGCGCTACCCGAAATGGCCTACGCCCAGGAAGCCCACGCCCTCCTCCAGCCCGGCGACGCGCTCCTCGCCATCTCCACCTCCGGCAATGCGCGGAACTGCCTCCTCGCCATGGCCGCCGCCCGCGCCGCCGGAGCACGCACCATCGCCCTCACGGGGCCTCACGGCGGCGCCATGGCCCAACACGCCGATTACCCCATCAAGGCCCCTGGAGACAGCATCAAGACCATCCAGGAAGCCCACATCGCCCTTTACCACACCCTCTGCGCCCTCGTCGAGGCGGCCTTCTTTCCCGATGCCAGAATCTGATGCTTTTCGCCGGTGACCCCGGCGTATGTCGAAAAATCGCCCCGAAACCCGCATACTGTGCGTTAACCTCTCTCCGTCCTCCAATTTGTTTTGTCATTTGTCATTCAAGTTTGCATAACAACCTTACAAAGCTCTGGTTGTGCCAGATCGGCTGTACACCTATCCTTTTGAGGGCGGCTTGAGGCTGGAATTGCAAATCCTTGTTTGACAATACTTTACGAGGGCAAAGTTCTCGTGCGTGCGCTCCAGGTCATATTGGCGCCAAACTTGCTACGTACTTGCATGAGACAGGTCACTGGGTTGGCCAGCAAACAGCAACACAACACTGACAAGGATGCGAAAAATGAAGACAAAAGTGGTATTTGCGAGTGTGCTAACGGGCGTGTTCGCACTGGCCGCCATGCCCGCATGGGCGCTTCCGATGCCCTTGGTGCCGGGAGTTGACACGGGCGGCGGGGTTTTCGAAGGAAGCATGCTGAACCCCAATGAGGGTGGATCCTTGCTGGGGGCCAGAGCTGTGTTCGAGGCCGATAATAATATCCTCAACGTCTACTTGGCAAACATCAGTGAAGAGCCGGTGAGCATTAACTCGGATCTCTTGCACGGCGTGTTCTTCAGCGCCGGAGACGCAGAGTTTTCCGTCGGTTCCGCCGAGGCCACGTGGGGTTTCGTGGACCGGGAGAACGGCGATAGGGTACGAGTGGAAGGCCCCGGGGGCGACCCCATCAACGTAGGGAATGCGTTCGGTTACAAGGAAAATCTTGACCTGAGTTGGGTTGTGAATGGCGGCGAAGCCGATCGCGGTATCGCTGGCGTGGGTTATGACTTCGGTCCAGTGACGCCAGATAGTTTTGGAGACGCCACGGTATTTGACGAAACGGGCGAAGGCGACTTCCCTGGAAAGGCTTTGGCGCACGGCATTGTTCCGGGCTTGCTTGCAGGCCAGGATTGGGGTGATGCGCGCGCCATTAATGAAGGTAGTCCTAGACTGCCCGTGGTCTGGGAACAGATGCACTTCCAATTGACGGGCGCGCAGGGCTTCGACGTTAATGAGATCGGTAACGTGTCGTTTGCCTATGGCACGGACTTGGAGATCATCCCCGAACCGGCGACGATGACGTTGCTTGGGCTTGGCTTGGCCGGGCTCGGCGCGCGCCGGTTCGCGAGACGGCGCAACAAGACGTAACGGTTTCTCCTCCCGCGACTAGCGCACCCTGCCGGTGTGCGAGGGAGTACGCAGGCCAACCCGGCGCGGTCGAAGGGAGAGAAGAGCGTGTATGGGGGTTTGCTAGGCAATGCGCTCTAGTTCGTACGTCAGCCGCCCGTTTCATACGGGCGGCTGGCCCTTACGTTTGGGAGCATTTCTGTTTAGCGCGGGCCGCTCCGGATAAGGAAGCGGAATCCCCGCTGGCAGTCTCAAGCGTTTCCCCGGTAAAGCGCTTTGGCGGTCTCGGTTCCTGCACCGGATTCGTCCCGTAGTGGGCGGGTTAGCATTGACACGAATTTATGAGACGGACAATTTCTTCTTCGAGCGTTCGCATGCTTACAGGCTTGTACAGTACGCTGACATGCGCCGATGTGATCTCTTCCACTCCCGTGTCGGAGTATCCCGTCAGAATGATGATGGGCAGTGACGGTTGGTCTTCCCGGATGGCTAGCGCCGCTTCCCTGCCGTCCATGTGGGGCATCGAATAATCCATCGTAACGGCGTCAAAGCCGCCCTGCCGGCATTTCTCAATGGCGCTCTCCCCATCCTTGGCGAAATCCACACTGAAGCCATTTGCTTCGAACCACCGGCATAGCGCCTTGCGCACGTTCTCGTCGTCATCCACAACAAGTATCTTCTGTTTTTGTTTCATGGACATAGCCTTTTCCGACATCCCCGTTTCGCCCTTCGCAGGCTTCTTGCATCCTCATTCTTAGCTGAGCTGCCCTAGATTACACATTGCCGTAGCCAAAAAGCAATTCAGCCTGCGCAGACCGCATACACGTATTGTTACCGCTGAGACGCGCACGCCACGAACAGCCGGCGGCCCTCAATCAAAAAGCGTCAGTTGACCATCCGCCGCACGCCGGCGAAAGGAGGCCGTGGACAGCGTGGGTCCCTCGAACGCCAACCCCGCGCGGCGGCATGCCACGTGAAAAAGCGCGCTAATCTCCTGGGCGTAAGGGCCTTCCCCGCACATGCGCGCACCGAACTCGCTGGTGTCCAATTCCCCGCCTCGCATGGAACGGATGCGATTCAGCACCTTCTCCGCCCGATCCGGGAAGTGCTGTCGCAGCCACGTCTCGAATAGCTCCTTCACGGCGTGCGGGAGCCGCAGAACCACGTAGCCGGCGAATTGGGCGCCTGCGTCACGCGCGGCTTGGAGAATGTTGAGTAGAAACTCATCTGTCAAGGCGGGTATGACAGGCGCTACGAGCACGCCCACGGGCACGCCGGCTTCCCGTAACCGCGCAATGGTCTCCAACCGTTGG
>PUOI01000378.1 GCA_003552765.1 Candidatus Hydrogenedentota bacterium
AATTATAAAATTTCTTTCTCTAGCACGATAGCAATTCTCACAAGTACAACCATTCTCCACAAAACTTTGAATAGGCATTCCTAATCTTATTCGTCTAAGACAAGGAAAGCATATACAATAATTAAAACCATTGCCAATGTATGTTCTGATTTCATTATGCCAATCACCACATACATCACATTGTTTTTCTGTGTTCATCGATCTGGCGCATTCCGCGCAACATCGCCCAGAATTGGTTTCTTGTAATTCAAAACTTCGAAAAAATTCTTCGCATTCAGCACATTGCTTATAATCATAACAAGTGCAACCTCCATAAGGACTTTTTAATTCAAAGCTAGTTTCCCACGGTATGTTCGATAAAGTTATATTACCTTCCAATCCATTACTGTAACAGAATGAATCCATAAAAGGAAATCTCTTTCCATTAAAGGTAAATGTAATTGTGTATTTGTCTTTTCCAACAGGCCTGCTAGGCACTCCATTTCCATATATTTCCTGCCTGATTATTGCATCGTAATTCTCCTTCGCATAATTGATCAAAGCCTGGCCCGCTGTTTTACTGTTATCAGGATAAATACGATCCAGGAAGTAATTACCATCATCCAGTTTCCAAAGTAAAGCCCTTGCTTTATCCGTGACTACCAGCAGTTTCACCGGAGCTTGTCTATACAACATCACCGGCGCATTCCTATACGTCATACAAGTATGCGAATAACCAGGAGCTACATATTTATAATGTTTTGTTATATCAGTTCCTTCTATTTCTTCAATTTCATGATCACTCCAAATAAAAGCACCTAGAAAGTTATCCAAATCAGCAATTATATGATCTTTCGCTTCAATCTCCAATACTTTTCTTACAATTCTGGCAAATCTAGTTCTTACACGTTTACCATTTCGGATATAAGTATAATATCCTTTCGTTTCTGAAGGGGCTATGTGCAGATTGCCTTTTTTTGATACAACACCAAAAAGTATTTCATTGGCAAATCCACCACAATAGCTTGCAAGCCCATCAATAAGAAGGTTTCGCATACTGTCAACATTATTATATTCCATTTCTTTATTCTCCTATGCTATTTTAATTTGACCTAATGGTTCTTTCGTTTGACTGAATAAAGGTGTGCAGTTAGTACACAATACAGTTCCATCATTAAACTGCTTCATTTCTTTTACATCCACATAATCATTGCAAACAAGGCATATTCTAAATAATTCTTCTTTACATGATGCGCAGAAATATTCATCATCGATCATAAACATTTCATTATATTCTTTCATGTCACCGCAACCGGCGCATTCAGTAAAAAGCTCCTCATAGCAATAATCACAATAACCAAGACCATCCGGACCCTCTTTCATATCCTCTTTTTTATAATCCTCTCCACATCCGTGGCAATCCAAAAATAATTCATTATAGCACCAATCACAAAGCGAAGTATTTTCAACCACAGATGTCATTCCTTGTTCCACGGTTTCATTACAACGTTCACAAATAGTGAAATGCCTATCAAAACAATATTCACATATTGATTCACCTTCATTATCCGTGAAAGGTAATTCATCACACCTTTCATTACAAATAGGGCATATCTCACCACTTTCAGGTTCTCGACCCCCATCCGTTTCCTTAAAGGTAAAGTACATTCCTGCAAAAGGTTTGTTAGATAATACTACTCTTCCTTCACAATCATCCCCATATGAAAACGTGTCCATGTAAGGCCATTCATCATTATTATTCGTTATAGTCACTGTTAAATTTCTATTAGTGTTGTCACAATTGCTTAAACCATTGCCAAATATTTCAGCTCTGATTATAGCGTTGTACTTTTCCTTTGCGTGTGAAATCATTGTTTCACCCGCCACACCATAATTCTGTGGATAGATTCTATCCAGGAAGTAATTCCCATCATCCAGTTTCCAAAGTAAAGCTCTCGCTTCGTTTTCAACAACTAATAATTTTATTTTATCCGGATTATCCGCATATACTTGAAGTATTCCTCTACTTTTCGTGCCATTATCATTCATACATGAAGGAGCATAACTATGACTGTCCATATATGCATCGACCACATCATCTCCTTCATACTCATTAACAGAATATTCGAGTTTCCCCCATAATTCCATATTCAGGAAATCCTGAAGTTTCGCCATGTCATGATCTTTAAAATTAATGTTAAGCTCTTTCCTTACTATTCTTGCAAGTTTTGTTCTTGTTCTCCGCTTGCAATTCTCTCTATCTTCCGGTTTTCTAGCGTAAGCATACCTATATGGCTCCTCCACGGAAGGGGCTACATTGCATGTTTCTTTTGTTTCTATAATCCTCTTTTTTATTGCGGAACAAAGATCATAGTCATGATTGCCTGATTTGATAGCCTTTTCCAAGGCTTGCAGCATTTCATTTTGTTTTTGTTCAATGCTCATTCTCTTTTTCCTTTCTGCTTTAAATTGAAAATAAAAAGGCACAGTCAGATATAATTCCAACTGTGCCTTATTCACTTACGTTTTATCGGCTTTCAGATTTATGTTTGCTTATTCATTTAATAAAATGTATTTTCTTAAAAGACTTACTAAACCATTATTCATTTCAGGATTTCCTTTCATATTGTCAATTATTTCTTCCATAATTGTAATTGCTTCTTTTGGAGAAGACCCTTGTGGTCCAACTAAAACCACTGGACATTCATAATTATCACATACGCAGTAATAAACCGTTACAGCTTTTTCTGTTTCTTGTATGTCTTCATCTATTAAAGACAAGACATGCCCACAGACAGGACAATCGGGACA
>PUOI01000420.1 GCA_003552765.1 Candidatus Hydrogenedentota bacterium
ACGAGTCCTTCGTGACCATCGAAAGCCGGGAAGAAATGCTCGTGTTCGGGCCGGACAACCCCTACCCCGAGGATGCCGTCGAACCGAATACGCCGTTACCGTAGGAAGCGTCCGCAACACTATACAAGTACCCCCATCGCCCGTCCCGCCAAATCCGTCTCTCATGGCGCAGATTCGGCGGGACGGCTTTTTTCGGCACGCTTCCACCAAGATGGACGAGCCGGTTGCCCATCTCGCGCTTGCTCTTTGTCCATCGCACGGCGGTCGTTGAATCCAGCGATCGCTCCCTTCCTAGCGCCAAAAAGCGCATGTGGTTATAGTCACGCACACAAAAATTTCCCATATCAAAATGATTGATTGACATATTCCAATCAGCGGTGTATAGTGACAATAGATGGACTCATGTAGTTATCAGCTTAAGGAGACTTGACACGTCTTTTGACAGGGCTCGTAACCCACTATTTTGTGCATTAGCGTTCCCTATCTCTCAGTTGTCCGCAAGTTACATGAACCTAATTGAGGAAGAAGACGATGCGCACAAGAAAGAAAGGTTTCACCCTGATCGAGCTGTTGGTGGTGATCGCCATCATCGGCATCCTTGCCGCAATTCTGCTGCCGGCCTTGGCCCGTGCGCGGGAAGCAGCCCGCCGGGCGAGCTGTGCAAGCAACCTGCGCCAGTTCGGGCAAATCTTCAAGATGTACGCCAATGAAACCAGAGGAGAGTATTTTCCGCCTCAGCAGAATGCCCGGGTCACCACTGGCACATCGGCCAGTTTCGCAGGCGAACACATGTACCCGGATTACTGGACAGACATCAATCTGAAAATCTGTCCTTCGGATCCACGCACAGCACATGAGGTTGGACTGGAAGATGATTTGAGCGCGCAATTCCGCGAGATCATTCAGTTCCAACAAGAAAGGGGCTTGCAAGACCATCGCGTGTCTCGAATGGTCCAGGCGGCGTTTTTGTCCCATCCGGTGTCGTACGTCTATCCCGGCTATGCCACGCGGACCACGTCCCAGATAATAGACGCGCTGTATCTGGTGGTGCTCTCGCAACGCTGGGGCACCGACTGGGGACAAGACATCGTGCAGGAGAACTTCACTGGCGTGCAGGACTACGGGGCGCCGCCGGAATGGGAGCGTGTCGAGTATAGTCCGCGCGGCATGATGGACATCAACATCCCGAGCCGCCCCTATACGATTTCGTACAGCGGCGCGATTGACACCTCCACGTACTACCTTGATGACGATGGCTCCATGCTTCCGATGAGCTATCCCCGGTTGCGCGAAGGTATTGAGCGGTTCTTCATAACCGACATCAACAACCCAGCCGCTGGCGCGGAGGCCCAAAGCAGCATCGCCGTTATGTTCGACTCCTGGAGCCCGGGTTCCCAAGCCCAGGCCGAGGGGCATGGTGTGTGGGCGCGCGACGCCGCCAGCATCGCCAACTTCAACCACGTGCCCGGCGGGTCCAACGTGCTGTACATGGACGGCCATGTCAGCTTCGTCCGCTACAACGAAGCCTATCCGATTGAATGGCTGGACGTAAATCAGCACCCCAACGCCATGGGCACGCAGGCCCATCTGCTCATGCCGTACCTTAGCGGCGGCTGATTGATCGTTTAACGCGCCAAAGGGTATGGTGAGGACTGAATAATGAAGCCCCGGACCGTTCTGTTGACGGTCCGGGGCGCGCAACGTGACGGGCGGCCAGAGCGGGAAAAACTCCTTTGGAGCGAACGCCAGTCGCCTGCGCGCACATCCGTAAAGCACGGTTCACGCAGAGGAGAACAATTATGGCGGGCAAGGTAACGCGACGGCAGTTCTTGGGAAGTAGCGCCGCGGCGGCGGTAGTGGCGGGGACCATGGCGAGGAACACGGTGTTCGGCGCCAATGATCGCATCGTCATCGCCAGCATCGGCGTTGGAAACATGGGAAGCGGATTGGCCCGGCGGTTTAATGGAATGGACGGCGCCGACGTGGCAGCCATCGCCGACGTGGATCGCAACGCCGCGGAAGAGGTGGCGGCCGATGTGGGCGCCGAGGTCTACGAGGACTACCGGGATGTTCTGGATCGCAACGACATCGACGCCGTGATCGTGGCGACGCCGCTTCAATGGCATGCGCTGAACACCATCCACGCGGCGCAGGCGGGCAAGGACATCTATTGCGAGAAATGCATTTCTCTCACCATCCCCGAAGGCCGGGTGATGGCGGATGCCGTCCGGAAGTACGAGCGCGTGTTCCAAACGGGCAGCCAGCAACGCTCGGGGCAACGCGAGTACGAGGCGTGCATGCACGTCCGCAACGGGTCCATCGGCAAGGTGACGCATGTGTTGGCGCAGAACTACCATAGCCCCATGGAATTCGCCCAACCGGCCGAGCCCATCCCGGACGGGGTGAACTGGGATAAGTGGTGCGGACCAGTCGAACTGTATCCCTTTAACATGAGCGTGTTCGACAACGGCCAGAATCCGAGCTGGGTTTCCTTGCGGCCCTTCTCGGGCGGCGACATGACGGACTGGGGCAGCCATGGCCTCGACATGGCCCAGTGGGGCCTGGGGATGGATGATAGCGGCCCGATCGAAATCTGGACGGAGGGCGATCCGTTTGTGCGGTTCTACAGCACCGCCGAGGATCCCGGCGGCCGCCATCAAGGCCCGCGCGCGCCCAAGGTGTACATGCGCTACAAGGGCGACATCGTCATGGAATTGGACGGCGGCCCGGGCGAAAGCGGCGTGCGGTTCATCGGCGAAGAGGGCGCGATCACCATGGCCCGCAACGAG
>PUOI01000247.1 GCA_003552765.1 Candidatus Hydrogenedentota bacterium
GCGTCAATGATGACCCCAAGTGCTTGGCGTTACTAAGACACTACCGTAGTCTCATGGCCATGGCGCACGAAAACCGGAAACCGATGTTTCATCTCAGGAGCGCCGACGGCGCTATCGGGTCTCATCTTACCGCAGCGCGTCATGCGGGCGGCGACTTCAAAGAGCTGGCGGAACGTATACATAGGGAAATACACGGCCATAAGCAACCCAAGCCCGGAAAACGTAGGGCCAGATAGAGGCCTTCACGACAAAGGGATGTGTAAGGCAATTTGGCAGTAGAGTAGTAGGCGCCATGACGGCCACCACGGGCTGTTGAGGAGGGAGGGGAACTGGATCTTGTTCCCAACACAAAGAAAGGAATCGGATACGATGCAAAAGACACGCAGGGAGTTCTTGAAGACCACGGGCAGCATGGCGGTGGCAGGAGCCGCCCTTGGCGGATCGCTCGGAAGATTCGGCGCGGCTTGGGCGAATGAAGAGGAAGGCCCTCAGCTGCGGGTGGGGCACGCCCAAACCCCGGAGGAAGCCAAGCGGGAACTCGAGGAGTTCCGCGCGGCCTTCTCAACCCTGGAGGAATGGGAGGAACGCAAGGCCCGCATCCAGCAGGGCATTCTTGAAGGGGCCAAGCTGGATCCGATGCCGGAGAAGACGCCGCTCAACCCCCAATACTTCAACAAACGCACCTACGACGGCTACACCGCCGAAAGCGTCGCCATAGAGAGCTGGCCCGGTTTCTACGTGACCGGCACGCTCTATCGGCCCACGGAGTTGGAACCACCTTACGCCGGTATTCTTTCCGCGCACGGACATGGCGGCCGCTTCCGGGCGTCGAGGCAAACCCGGTGCGCGGTGCTCGCCCGCATGGGCGCGGTGGTCTTCCATTACGACATGCCGGGCTACGGCGACTCCGAGGAAGCCGGCTGGGGCCACCGGGATATCCCGGAGGTGCTCCGTCTGATGATGTGGAACAGCATCCGCTCCATGGATTACCTTCATTCCATGGACGATGTGGACACCGAACGCATCGGCATGACAGGCAATTCCGGCGGGGCCTCGCAAACCTTCATGCTGTCGGCCATTGATGACCGCGTCAAGGTCGCCGTGCCCAGTTGCCAGGTCTCGGCGCATTTCTTCGGGGGATGCGTGTGCGAAAGCGGCATGCCCATTCATTGGGGCCCCAATCACAAGACCAACAACGCCGAGATTGCCGCGCTAACGGCGCCCCGGCCCCAGCTCCTGCTCTCCAACGGCGACGACTGGACGGAGTTCATGCCCGAGACCGAGTTCCCCTACATCCAGTACGTGTACAGCCTGTACAACGCGACGGACAAAGTCCACAACGCCCACTTCCCCTACGAAGGCCACGACTACGGTCCGTCCAAACGCATGGCGGCCTATCCGTTCTTCATCCAGCATCTGGAATTGGACGGTGAAGCGCCTTGGGCCGATGACGAACACAACCGGGTCGACGAGTCCTTCGTGACCATCGAAAGCCGGGAAGAAATGCTCGTGTTCGGGCCGGACAACCCCTACCCCGAGGACGCTGTTGAACCGAATACGCCGCTCCCGTAGGAAGTCACCGTCTAGCCGGACCGGCTCCCCTGTCCAGATCTTGGCGTCCGGACAGGAGAGTCGATCCCAAATATGGAGGAATGGCACACGATGCGCCAGACACGCAGGCAGTTTTTGAAGACCACGGGCAGCATGGCGGCGGGCGCGGCCCTTGGCGGATCCCTCGGAAAATTCGGCGCGGCTTGGGCCAATGATGAGGATGGCCCTCAGCTTCGGGTGGGCCACGCCCAAACCCCGGAGGAAGCCAAGCAGGAACTCGAGGAGTTCCGGGCGACCTTCTCGACCCTGGAGGAATGGGAGGAACGCAAGGCCCGCATCCAGCAGGGCATTCTTGAAGGAGCCAAGCTGGATCCCATGCCCGAGAAGAAGCCGCTCAACCCTCAGTATTTCAACAAACGCACCTACGACGGCTACACGGCCGAAAGCGTCGCCATCGAGAGCTGGCCCGGTTTCTACGTGACCGGAACCCTCTACCGGCCCACGGATTTGGACCCGCCCTACGCCGGCGTGTTGTCGGCTCACGGCCATTACCAAGACGGGAGGTTTGGTGCGGATCGGCAACTGCGGTGCGCGGTGTTGGCCCGCATGGGCGCCGTGGTATTCCACTACGACATGGTGGGCTACGGCGATTGGAGAGAGGCGGGCTGGGACCACCGGGACACGCCCGAGGTGCTTCGCCTGCAGACGTGGAACAGCATCCGTTGCATGGACTACCTGCATACCCTGGACGATGTGGACACCGAACGCATCGGCATGACCGGCAATTCCGGCGGGGCCTCGCAAACCTTCATGCTGTCGGCCATCGATGACCGCGTGAAGGTCTCCGTGCCCGCTTGCCAAGTCTCGGCGCATTTCTTCGGGGGATGCGTGTGCGAAAGCGGCATGCCCATTCATTGGGGCCCCAACCACAAGACCAACAACGCCGAGATTGCCGCGCTGACGGCGCCCCGGCCGCAGCTCCTGCTCTCCAACGGCGGCGACTGGACCGAGTTCACGCCCGAAACCGAATTCCCCTACATCAAGTACGTCTACAGCCTGTACGACGCGACGGACAAGGTCCACAACGCCCACTTCCCCTACGAAGGCCACGACTACGGTCCCTCGAAGCGCATGGCGGCGTATCCCTTCTTCATCGAGCACTTGGGCTTGGACGGAGAAGCGCCCTGGGCGGATGATGAGCACAACCGGGTCGACGAGTCCTTCGTGACCATCGAAA
>PUOI01000171.1 GCA_003552765.1 Candidatus Hydrogenedentota bacterium
AAGCCGCGGAAGCCATGGGCGTGAAGCGCATCATATACCTGGGCGCCCTTGGACGGGGTACGGATGTGCGGTCCACACATCTCAAGAGCCGGCATGCCACCGGCGACATCTTGGCGAGCGGAACGGTCCCTGTTACGGAATTGTGCGCGGGTGTGATTATCGGCGCGGGCAGCGCCTCGTTTGAAGTCATTCTCCATTTGGTGAACAAGTTGCCCGTGATGCTGACGCCGCGATGGGTCTACAAGGAAACCCAGCCCTTGGGCGTGGAAGACGCGCTCCAGTATCTGCTTGAAGCGGCGGAGAATCCGGAAACCGCGGGCCGCTCCTTCGATATCGGTTGTCCCGAAGCCGTCACCTATAAGGAAATGATGTTGGCGGTCGCGCGGGAGTTGAACTTGAAACGGTTCATGATCCCGGTTCCCGTGCTTACGCCGAAGCTGTCCTCGTATTGGCTCAATCTCGTCACCCCGATTGACGTTTCGCTGGGCCGTTCGATTATCGAGAGCCTCTCCAGCAAGACGGTTTGCGCCGATACGAGCGCCTTGGACGTCTTCTCCGTGCGCCCTCAAAGCTATTACGACGTGGTGCGGGAAGCCCTGTTGCCGCTAACAGAACAGGGCTATGTGGAAACGCATTGGACCGGCGCCAGCGGCAACAGCGAGGAATTTTTCGGCGAGACCACCAATCTGAAACAGGATAGCCGGGCAATGGAAATAAACGCGCCGCCGGAAGCGGTCTTCGCGGTCATCAAGTCCATTGGCGGACGAAACGGGTGGTACTTCGGCGACCGCCTGTGGCGGGTGCGGGGCTTTATTGACAAACGGCTCGGAGGCGTGGGCCTTGGCCGGGGCAGACGCGATCCCAACGAAGTCTTCAAGGGCGAGGCGATAGACTTCTTCCGCGTCGAGGACATCCGCGAAAACGAACGGCTGTTGCTGAAGGCCGAGATGAAAACGGGCGGCAAGGCGTGGCTTGAGTTTCGGGTTACGGAAAGAGAGAAAGGGAAATCGCTGCTGAGACAAACGGCCTATTACTACCCTCACGGCGTGGGGGGCTACGTGTACTGGTATGGCGTTTATCCCTTTCATGTGTATGTGTTCAATGGCATGATAAAGGCCGTGGCGCGAAAATCGGAAGAACCCGCTGCCTTGGGCGGATAAATTCCAAGCGGCGGGGCCGCATACTCTGAACAAAAAAGGAGGATACCCCATGCGATGCTTAGGGAGTCTAGTGGCGTTGGTGTGTATATCGCCGCTGGCCGCGGGCCTTGAGCCCCCGGAACCGAGCGAGGCGGCGCGAAGCGTGGCGGACGAGATACGGGCCGAGGCGCTGCTGCCGCCGGACGGTCCCGAGGGACGCCCCCTGCCCTTGGCGAGCCATTGGAACATGGGGGAGTTTCCCGGCTCGTTCGAGCCCAGCCACCAAATCGAGCTTCTGCATCAGGGACATCGCATTTTGCCGTGGATGAGCGAACCAATTGGCGATCCCGATGACGACGACTTCCAGGCGTATTACAAACCGCTGGTGAGCTACATCGCCGAACTGGAGTTGCCGTTCTCCATGCGCGGCACGCAATGGGAGGCGATGCTGTACGGCGAAGACTATCGCGACGAACCCGATGACCGGTGGGCGGGAGTTATCACACCGGATGGCGAACGGCGCAACCGGTTGAGCCCCTTCGGTCCCGTGGAGCCGTGGGAAGATCCCGCCGGACGGTACGTTGACAGCGAGGCGATGCGGTGGCTGCAAACCGCGTATCCCGAGCCCCCGCTGGTGCTCTGGACCGGCAACAACGAGGCCCAACGCCTGCGTTGGCATGAGGCGGAGGAGTCCAAACGATACCTTGAAGAGCATGACGACAACCGCTCGGACAGCTTCAAGCGCCGCGTGGTGGCTGAGGGATGGGCGGAACGCTACGGGGCGATGTTCGAGGCCATGCGCGATGCGATGGAAGAACAGGCCTGGCGCCAAAACCTCCGTTTCATCGGCTACGAAGCCTTCGGACCCACGCCCATGGGCCGCTGGGATGGGTGGAAAAACTACTCGCTCCACACCGAAGACGACATGGCGTGGGAATGGCATGTGTGGGACGGCGCTACGCCCTCGTATTACACCCACGATTGGAACGACAACCGCGATCACTGGGTGTGGTCAACCCAGGTGCAGTCCATGAACTGGCTGTTCATGGTGGAGCAAGCCTTGGAGGCCAACCCCGGCTTCTGGTTTGAGATCAGCACGTGGGACGGCAACACCCGGCATCCGGACCTGTGGAAGGAGGCGCTCGGGCTCGAGGATCCCGCGCACTTGCCGGAAGAGGCCAGCCAACCACTAGACGACGAACAGCAGGAGCGCACCGAACGCCTCATCGAAGACGATGGCCAGTACATCCCCAAGGCGTTGACCTACATGCGCGACGGCCAGACCTATCCCCCGGAAAGGGCGCTGGGATGGATTCAGTATGGCATGTGGCTATTGCGCCCCCGCGTGGTCCGCGAATATCGATGCCACACCGCGCAACTGGAACCCTTCGAAGAATACTGGCTCCAAGTGGTCCAAGCGGTAGACACGGTGTGGGAGAACGAAACGCTGAGGGAATTCTGGCGTCACGGCGAACTCGTGCCGAACACGGCGCAACGTCATCCCTATCAGGCCAACATCCCGAGCCATTTGGATGATGTCCCCCGCTGGTTCCTACTCGAAACCGACCGTGATCCCGAGCGCCCATGGGAACTGCGAACGGACATCCCCGTGTTCAGCCTGGCGCTCAAGCTGCCTCCGCCGGATGAAT
>PUOI01000020.1 GCA_003552765.1 Candidatus Hydrogenedentota bacterium
CCCCGGTGAGCGTATCATCCGCGTCATCGACCGCCGTGATCACGTGCTCCACCTCGGCTTCGGAGGAAACCGTGAAGGTCACCGAGGCCCGGCCATACTCATCGGTCGACGTCTGGGAGGACGAGAAACTGCCTCCGTTGGTCGCGCTCCAGTTCACCGTGCGGCCGGATTCCTCCACGGGCTTTCCGTCCTCGTCCCTAAGCCAGGCGTCGACACGCACTTCAGACCCAGCCGCCAAGGTGGGTGTTTCGTCACCCAAGACTAATCGGACATCGAGATGAGTGGGATCGCCGGCATCCAGATCGGGCGGCGCGTAGAAATCGGCCATGATGGCATCGCGATCAAAGTGCTCCCATAGGATGATTTCCCGTGGATTGTCCGGGCGCTCCTCCCAGCCGCCATCGTCCAGATCTTCCAGGGCGGGGGCGGGCATGGTGGTGGACTCCGCCCAGTCCGGGTTTTTCACGATGGCGACCGCCGCCATATCGAACAGCGGACGTCCGGGAGGATCGCCATCCATGGGGTAATTCTCGAAGAGACTGACGGAATAGTCGCCCCACGTGGTATGCTCGCCGCCATGCCGGCCGGTAATCGGGTCGTCTATATTCGGTCCCATGCCGGGCATGATCTCCCGGATGTCTTCCAGCGTGGCGCGGACTGCGTCGGTGCCGGATGGTTCGCCGTAGCGCACCGTGGCGATCTCGAAATGGACGTCCGCATCCATCAGGTACTGCGCGGCCCCGCGATCGTTTTCCTTGTTATATTCGCCGGTGCTCGGGTAGTTGGAGCCAAGCCACACAATACGGACGTTATCGGCGATGGCGGGCTCTTTTTCGAGAGCCAGCGCAATGTTGGTCAGTTTGCCGATGGGCAGCAGAACGAGTTCCCTGTCGTCATCGGCCATCGCGCGCTCGATAATAAAATCGACCGCCTCATGCCCGTCGAAGTCCGGCTCGTCAAGGTTGGGCCGGATATCCTCGAAGTCTCCGTCCGCGCCCAAGTACACATCAATCACGTCTTCAAGGCCGCACAGGGTCACGATGCGCTCGGCCTCGTCGTAATGGTTTTGCACGGGGCCGCCACCCCAAGTCGCGTTCACCGTGATGCCTTCCACGTCAAAGACGTCGCGATTGAAGAGCGTGTACGCGATGGCGTGCTGGTCATCGATTTCGTTGTTGGCGTCCGTGTCCAGGATGAGACGAATTCGGTCATCGTCTGCGTGGCCAGCCGCCGCCACAAGCAGCCCCACGGCGGCCAATACCGCCATGGCGCCCCAGGCCAGACGGCCGCCCATTTTTCCAGTAACGTTCCGTGGTGAAGATTGATAGCGCATACCTTTTTTCCTTTCTGTTCTTGTTCCATTCCTACTGGGGATCGTTTCCTTTACGTCAAAAACTTTACCAAAACGGCGCGCCCGCTGCCAAGGGGCCTCCTGGTTTTGGACTGGGGAAGTCCCATTCGTTGTTGAAATTGCCGAGGGTTTCCACGCCCCCGGCTTCGCTAGCTTAGCCACTAGCGGGAGCGTCTCTCAACTGCCTTTTCTTGTATTTGCGTTTCGTGCGCCCTATACTCGCGCTTGCCCGCGCGGGTTGGTTTTCGGAGTGCGCCCGTCATGGGCTGACCCGGCGCTCCAGCTGAAGGGAACGCCGGGCCAGCCTTTTCGCAGCTATTGGACGCCTTCCGGATTATGCTTCATTAACTCCTCAATCTCCGCGGAGATAAGATCCTCATCATAGTTTTCTCTGCCTTCTTTTTTGTACGTGTGCAGGCCGTCCGGGTCGTACTCGAAGCCATTCCATCCTTCCTCAAACCATTCGTCTTCGTGGCCGTAGCCTTCGTCGAATATGGTGAACCAACCCGGCCCTTTGATTTCATAGTAATCCTCCGCGGGTCCCCCGTCTAGACCGCGTACGGCATAATGGAGCGCGCATTGGTCGTAACTGGGATGGGGCTGAATATCATCACTGTAATACAGTTCATAGGCCCTCCGGGTGATGTTGTCCTCCGGAAGATCTTCAAGGCCAGGTCCCGTCTTAATCCAACGCCCAACATAAAACGGGCTGAATAGCACCGGCGTGGGCCATTTATTCGACCCGGTCAGAGCGTATTTGGTGGCCTCGTAGTCATAACTGGTGTTGTGTTCGCGTCCGCGCCTGCCGCAATCGCGTTCGAACCCAAAAGAGCCGCCCATGCACACCCAGCGTTCCACTTTCTGTTCCACAAGGTCACGTCCATCCAGATCACTATGTTCGCAGGGATCGCTTTGCAATAGACCAGCGGCGTTCGTCAGGGGGCCGATGGTGATGAACGTCACGCTGTTGTCCGGCTGTTGAGAAAGCACCTCCCGGTACACGTCTATTGCGTCCGGCGCGTCATCGGCTGATTCCCAACCTCGAGACCTGGGGAATTCCTCTGCGATCTGTTGCGCATAAGCGGAACCGTCGTCGCGGCCGGATTTTGCCGTCCCAAGGGGAATATCGGGCCGCCCGTAGAACGTGGTGATGGCGTCCGCACAGAGCGGAGACCACTCATTGAGCACAGACACCCCCACGGCCAGAACGTTCGCCTCTCCCAGGTCTTCCAGGGCGAGCAGGGTCGCAAGCGCGCCCGCGTCATCCACGTCCGAGGCCAAGTCTGTGTCCAGAATCACGTTAACGGGCTCTGTTGTTTGGGCGTGTACTGCGCTGGCGCCCAACAATAGAGCGGCCAACAGCATCGCGGAAATGGAATTCTTGTGTTGTATCATCATGTCGCTTTCTCCTCGTTTGGGGTAAACACTCAC
>PUOI01000561.1 GCA_003552765.1 Candidatus Hydrogenedentota bacterium
CAACCGCTCCACGGCTGCCGCCGAAACTTACCGCGCGAATGCCCACAACATTCGAGCCCTCGGTTAGGTGTGGCGCAATATCCCATCGTTCAATCGAACTCCACACTTCGGAGCCGGGTCCGATATCGAATCCCACCAGCTCGCCGTTCACGTAAAGCTCGTACCCGTTATCGGCCGCAATGAGTACGCTCGCCTCTGCCGATGGTTGCTCAAGCGTAAACGGGAGGCGGAACTCGCAAACGTCGCTCTCCATATCGCCCCAAATCCAGGAAGCGTCCTCGATAGCGGGCAACGGCGTCCCGTTTCCTGTTTCCCTTGCGCCTTCGTGCTCCTGACCTTCCTCCGAACCCAGCGCGATCCCCATGACGCCGCCAAGGGCCACGATAGCGGCCAAAACCATGACCGTGAACACGACGGTCGTCGAACCAATGGGCAAAGCACGGCGATTGAACCCATTACAGATATGTCTCACCACATCAACTCCAAATGTTGTTCCAAAAATTCGGCTAAACGGGTTGCCCCAGTTTCTCTACATCGTTTGTGATCCGGTCCAGGTCCGCCTTTTCAAGCTCAAGCCCGCCCATCATGCGGGGACTGACAGCGTATCGCTTACCGCCTTTCTGCCCGCCGCGTCCACGGCGACGATCTGAAACTCTTTCCCAGACGTCTCTGTTTCGTAGCGGAACGGGGTCTTTGATGTCTGAGGCTGATGTTCGACGGTGTCCAGAAGCTCCCCTTCCCGGACAATCTCGTATTTCGCCAACGGTTCGTCGCCCGCGTAAGCCGTGTCCCAACTCAACCGGATGGCGGTCTCCGAGTTCTCGATTCGGGCGTTTTGCGGCGGCGTAAGCTCTCTGTCGGCTAGCTGGAACCAGTTGGTCTCCCCGTTCTTGGCTCTCAACCCCAATGATTCCAAATCGCGGCGCTGAGCGGTGTCGAGCGCATCGGGCGCAATCTGCGCGGCCTCCATGTTTCGGACGAGTTGGCAGTTCCGTGGATCGTCGTTGATCTCGCCAATACCAACGATCAACGAGTGAACAGTTGGGGTGGTGAGCGCATATTCAATAAGCGGTTGGCTCGGGATGGCTTGGGAGCCGACGCGCCGGTAGACGTCGTCCGAGTCTTGAGACCACCGGGCCTCCTTGGCGTACATGGCGGCGTCGGCGAAGGCCTTCATCCCGATAACGGCCATGTTTTTCGCTTGGGCGAGGGGAAGCACATTGTATTGCATGTTCCGATAGCGCCGATCGTTCACATTGATGGACACCAGCACGGCGTCAAGCAGATCCCATCGATCGCGCTGGATCATGTCCATCATGACCGGCGCATCATGATGTCCGGAAAATCCGAGATGGCGCACGAGCTTTTCGCCGTCCGGGTTCAATCCAGTATGATTGCTGCCGTCCCGATAATCGCGCAACGCGGCCAGCGCGCCGATGCCGTCTTCGTCCTCGATAGGGGTTTCAAGACCCTTATAGACCACGTCCACCTCTTCGTATGCCGTGAGGTTGTGAATCATGAACAGGTCCAGGTAGGCGCCCTCTGGATACGTTCCGTCGTCGTTGCCAAACATCTGGGACAGCGAACGTTTCAGGTCGGCCACGGCGCCTTCCCCGTGCTCCCCCTCCGTGTAGTTGCGGACGTTCGGACGTTCGGGGTAGCCGCCCTCGGCCCAGCGCACCATGGTTTTGGAAGCCAGAAAGATGGATTCTCTCCGCTGCGCGTCGTAGCCGTCACGGCCCGGGATCAGGTTTAGCTGGTCGAATGCCTTGCCGAAGTTCAATTGGCTGGGGCCATAGGCGTTCGACGTGTCGAAATAGTTCACTCCCAGATCGAATGCCTTGGTGATGATCGCCACGGGGTCCACATCGGGCGGCGTCCATTGAATGGACGCCTGGCCGCCCAAACCGAGGGTGGTGACATCAAAGTTGATCCTGCCAAAGTGACGCGTTAGTGGTTGCGATATGGCGCCCGCGCCACGGGCGAGCGACGGACCGAACACTGCGCCGGTAGCCGCCGCTGCCGACAGGCGCATAAAACCGCGCCGTGTGAGCATGGAACCGTTTGAACGTTTCATCATGATCATAAACCTTTTCTTGAATGGCGCCACATAAGGCAGCGCCCAAAAAACTAGGGAGAATGCGGCTAAACAGGCTGCCCCAGCGCCTCTACATCACTTCGGATCCGGGCCAAGTCCGCCTCTTCAAGCTCAAGTTTGCCCGCCGCGGCGTTGTCGAGCGCCTGCTCGGGGGTTCGCGCGCCGCACAAGACATGCGTCACGCCATGCTGCGCGGCTGTCCAGGCAATCGTCAGTTGGGCCAACGTGCAGTCATACTTGCTCGTCAAGCTCTTCCAACCGTCCAGCATCTCAAGGATGGCGGCGCGATTGGCCTTTTTGAACCACGGGTTCCAGTCTTCGCTATTGCGCCACTCCCCTTCAACAAACTCGCGGTCCATGCCGACTTTCCCGGTCAGCAATCCCTGTTCGAGCGACATATAGGTCAATGTGGCGATGTTGTTGTTGGCGCAAAACGGCAACATGTCCGCTTCGGGATCGCGATAAAGCATACTGTACCGGAATTGATTGCTGGCAATCGAGCCGTGCCGCGCATACTCCTTCAGCTCATCCAAGGACACATTCGAAACGCCAATCTCCCGGATTTTCCCATCGTCCTTCAACTGATTCAGAAAAGCCATCGTCTCTTCGATCGGGGTCTTGTCCGGTTCGATGCTGGGCCAGTGAATCTGATATAGATCGATATAATCCGTGCGAAGCCGCCG
>PUOI01000498.1 GCA_003552765.1 Candidatus Hydrogenedentota bacterium
AGCGGCTTGTCCTCGGTCTCTTCCATCGTGCTCTGATCAAAGTCGATGATCTCTTCGCCTTCCCAAGACACTTGAATGCGCTCGCCTTCCGTGCGAATGACGAACTCACGCCATTCCTCGGGCGTCTCATCGGGCCGGGGGTCCACCTCAACGTAATCGTACAGCGAGCCCGTACAGTGATGATCCGCGCGTTGATGGGTCTCGCATACGATCTGGACTTCGTAACCCGTCACCCAAGGCGCGCCCTCTTCGGAGGGAACCCGGATGAACACGCCGCTGTTGCCGTCTTCCGACAAGCGCCATTCCACGACCAGCTCGAAGTCGTCGAACGTGCGCTCTTCGAAGTACATCCAGTCGCCGCCCAGGCCGCCTTCGCTGCGGATGATCCCATCCTCGACCCAGAAGCCTTCATCGTTGCCCACGATGTTCCAGCCTTCCAAGTCCTCGCCGTTGAAGAGATGGATGTACCCGTCCTCATCGGGCTCCCAGGGATCCTCCTCGGCCATTACGGGCATGCAAAGCGCCATCGCCAAAACCATTGTTGAGAAAATTCGCATTGGCTATTACCTCCCTTTCTTGTTGTTGCTCCCAAGGTTGATGGAGATCATGATACCATACGCTTGCAGCCGGTGCGATATTCCTAGAATCCCCAATCGCCGGATACGAGGAGGGTAAGGCGGGTGATGCTTCAGGGGGCCGTGGGGGGAGTCTCGGCCTGCGCGCTTTGACGCCGGGCGCCTCTTGCCGGGAACACGAGGATGCCTTGCTCCTTGAGCCAAGCCACGCCTCCCACCATGAGCACACCGGTCTCGATGAGGTAGTAGGTAAGCAGGGCGCCGAAGATGCCGGTGGTGAATCCGTAGCTGTGCAGCCCGACGCCGAGAAGGTTCACGCCCCACCAGGCGAACACAACAATCATCGCGCCCACGATGGAGGCGATGTTGATCCCAAAGTCCCTGAGGTAGCCGCCGAGGCGGGCGTGAACCATGAACAGGCACCACAGCACAATCATCAGCGCGCCGTTCTCCTTGGGATCCCAGCCCCAGAAACGGCCCCAGCTTTCGTTGGCCCAGATCCCGCCGAGCACCGTGCCGGCGAGCGTGAAGAGCAGGCCAAAGCAGATCGCGCCGTAAACCATGCGGGTAATGCTGCGGTAGAAGGCCTTATCTCCGGGTTTTAGGCCGAAGAGTTTGCCGAAGAGGTAGATGTGCGCGATGGCCGCAGCCAGCAGCAGCGCCCCGTATCCAATGACGATGGTGGTCACGTGCGTGGCGAGCCAGAAGTTGGTGTCCAGGACGGCTTGAAGCGCGGGCATGGTGTCCGCACCTTCTTGGGCTTCGTAGCGGCCCGCGAGGAACATGCCCAGCGCGCCAAGGAACGCCCCTCCCGAGAGGGCGATCTTCTGGCGATTGAGGTATTCGACGATAAGCGCCACCACCACGGCCGATGCTGTCACGAAGAGTATGGTCTCGTACAACGTAGTCGCGGGCGGGCGGGCGCGGATGATGCTGCGCCAGGTGATGGCGGCGATGAGAAGCAGCGTTGGCAGACTCACCATCACCCACGACGCCACGTTAAGCGGCCGGTTGAGCGGCCTCAGCCACAGACCAGCCACCAAGAGGAAGCTTAGTATGTACAGAACCTGGCTGCGCCCGAGCAGGTTGAATGCGTAGTAGCTGTGTTCCGAGGGGATTCTGGCGTATTCTCCGCGCGCCTCGGCGGCTTCGGTGACGCTGGCGTGGAAAGCGCGCAGTTGCTCCTCAAAGGCGTCTGGCTCCTCCCGCAGACGGGGCAATGATTCCAGGGCAGCGAGCAACTCGAGCTGCTCCGTGACGGGGTGCGGCGCCTGAAGGGAAAGAAGCACCATGTCGCCCGGAGTCAGCCACTCCCGATGCTCCGAGAGAATGCCGGCGGGCGGCAACAGGGCCAAGGCCGAGGCGCTTTGCGCGGCAAGGTCCAGTTCGTGGAGGAGATGCAGCACCGCTTCCATCTCCGATTCCCGGCGCTCGGTGTCGGTGTCCTCATCCTCCTCTTGGAGCATCTCGAAAAGAAAAGCAACCGAAGGCGTCTTCTCTATGAGCGCGCTGTAGCGGTTCGGGGCATCTTCAAAGACGAGCTGGAGCCCGCCGCTGCCCTCGATCGAGAAATGGGTGCGGCCGAAGTTGAAATAATTCAGAATAGCTTCGTATTCAAAGATGTTGCTGGCGAGATGCATGAGTTGCCGTTCGAGATTCGACCACTGGTCCGACGGTTTCTCTTGGATTTGACGGGCCAGCGAGATGAGCCGGCTGCGCCCCGGCTCCAATTCGGCATAGCTGTAGCGGTCCCGCCGTTCACGCTCCGCCCCACCCAGGCCGATGGCGTTCAACAGATCGGAGTCTTCCACCAAAAAGTGCCGGTAATGCCGGGCGGTCTCCGGGAAGAACAGGGAATTCGCGAGCCACTCAATGGGCTCCAACCGGTTGCCTCCGCCGCGTAGCCGGGCCAGCATTCCGCCGCCTTCCTCCCCGGCGGAGTCCTCGAATCGGAGATTGCCGTTAAGCCGCAGGAGGAGGAACCGGGCGTACGTGGACAGGGGCTTAACGCGCCCGCCGTCCTGAATGGGAAGCGTGCCCAACAGTTCCAGGATTTCATCGTTCCACTGGGGAGGGCGCGGCGGGTCCCCGGGGTCGTACCCGTGTATCAGGTCCAGTTCCACATGCTCCCCGGGCTCCATTCCATGATTATGAGCATGATCTTGGTTATGATCATGATCGTGATCCGGGGCGGCCTCGAACCGC
>PUOI01000136.1 GCA_003552765.1 Candidatus Hydrogenedentota bacterium
AATGGAGCGTGAGCGCGGCCGCGCCGCATTGCTCCACCATCCGCGCCACATCCTCGATGATGATGCTGTCAGCGTCCCACCCCAGCCGGGTCTTTACCGTAACAGGCAGCGAAGTCCCCGCCATGACGGCGCGGACCACGCCCTCGAAGCGGTGGATATCCTTGAGCAACGCCGCGCCCGCGCCGCCCTTGGCGACATTCTTCACCCAGCATCCGCAGTTGATGTCGACGAAATCCGGGTTGGCCGCCTCCGCCACGCGCGCGGCGCCTTCCATCGAGGATTCCTGACCGCCAAAAATCTGGACCCCCACGGGACGCTCCTCCTCGGCGACCTGAATCTTTTGCAGCGTCTTGCCGACGTCCCGAATCAGGGCTTCGCTGCTGGCGAATTCCGTGTACACGAGGTCCGCCCCGAGATCCTTGCAGATAAGGCGGAAGGAGAGATCCGTGACGTCGTCCATGGGGGCGAGGGCGAGCGCGAGGGAATGTTCAAGTTCTATGGGGCCAATTCGCATTCGTTACATCCGTCGATCGTTGGGGTTGTTCGCGTCCAGGGCGCACACGGCCATACATATCATGCGTCTGTTCGAGAAAAGTGTACTCAATCCCACTGGAATCACGCAAAAAGCGCCGGCGGCTTAATGGTTGACATCCCCCGGCCCTTCGTGCCACCCTCTTCAAAGGAGGACAGCCGAAGTCGGTGTTTGGGTCAGCTAACTATGGGCGGAAGATCCGGAAATCCGTGAAACGCATCCAGTGATCCGCGTCTTCCGGGCCATGGTAGGTGACAAGGGCGATGGCGTTGTCCTCGCCCAGGGGGAGTTCGCCGTCCGCCACTTCTTGGAACTCCTCCTCGTCCTCTTCGCGAAACTTGGCCTTGTAGGAACCGTCGTCTTCCACAACGAGCCGCAGTTGAACCGTGTCTTTCTCGGTCGGTTCAAAGCCCGGCACGATCAGGATTTCGTCGTCCAACAGTTCGTGAACGATTTTGAAGTCCGGTTCTCCATCGTGATACCAGGTCAACCCGGCTTGCTCCCACTGCCCGGTGGGCGTTTCAGTGAACGTCACCGTCACCTCAAAGACGAGGGGTCCCTCCACATCGGGCACGGGCCTGAGCAACGCGTTGCGCACCGTTTCCGCATCGCCCGGCCGGGAGCGGATCTCAAGAGCGCCATCGGCCAGCCGCCAATCCTCGGGGTCTTCCCGCAGCCACGTCCAATCGTCATCCCATTTGTCTTCATCCGTAAAGTCAGCTTCAAAAAGCACTTCCACGCCGGGCTCAGGCGCCCAATCGCTTGCGGCCAACGCCGCAAGACACATCACCATCGTTAGCGCATGCATCTCTGTTCCCTCCCTGCGTTGTTTCTCCGCGGATGCCGCCGTCATCCCACCGTTTGAGAGCGGCGCTCGATTGTTATACCATTTATCCTCGTCTCCGCGCACGGGAGCGCGATTGCTGTTGCCTGGTTTGGCGGGAATATGCTATAGTCCGGACTGTTAGCATCCCTTCCAAATCGGTTTGTTTTGTCCATCACCGGCCCCATGTCCGGGGCAGGGAGTAAATAACCAGTGAAAAAAGAGATTCATCCCGAGTACGTGGAGTGCATCGTGACGTGCGCGTGTGGCGCCAAGATTGAGACGCGTTCCACGCGGCCCAGCTACAACGTGGAAATTTGTTCCAAGTGCCACCCTTTCTACACCGGTAAGCAGAAATTTGTTGACAGTGAAGGCCGGGTGGACCGGTTTAACCGGAAATACGGTAGGACGAACTAAGCCTGTATGGAACAGGCCATGCGTGATAAGCTCCGGGCGCAAGCCGAGGAGTATGAGCGGCTGTCTCACTTGATGTCCACCCAAGAGGTGGCGTCCGATCCCAACGAATACCGCAGGCACGCCCAGGCGCAGGCCGGGCTGCAAGAGCTTGTCGAAACGTTCCGGCGGTACGAGGCCGAGGAGAAGCGGCTCGAGGATGCGGAGTCCATTCTTGAGCAAGGCGAGGATCCCGAGCTGTGTGAATTGGCCGGGCAAGAACGGGACGAGCTTCAGCAGTCGCTGGAGGAGTTGGAGCAACGGCTCAAGTTCCTGCTGGTTCCCAAGGATCCCAACGACGACAAGAACACCATCGTCGAGATTCGCGCGGGAACGGGCGGCGAGGAGGCGGCGTTGTTCGCGGCCGACCTCTACGGCATGTATATGCGCTACGCCGAACTCCGGAACTGGCGGGTGGAGCTGTTGAGTTCGCACGCCACGGGGCTTGGGGGATACAAGGAGGTCGCCTTCAAGGTCTCGGGAAACGGCGCGTTCAGCCAGCTCAAGTATGAGGCGGGCGTTCACAGGGTGCAGCGCGTACCGGAAACCGAGACCCAAGGCCGCATCCATACCTCGGCGGTGACCGTGGCGGTTCTCCCGGAGGCCGAGGATGTCGACGTGGACATCGATCCCAATGACTTGCGGATCGATGTGTTCCGTTCGTCCGGCGCGGGGGGGCAGCACGTCAACACGACGGATTCCGCGGTCCGGATCACCCACCTGCCGACGGGGGTCGTGGTTTCATGCCAGGACGAGAAATCCCAGCACAAGAACAAGGCCAAGGGCATGACCATCTTGCGGGCGCGGGTGCTGGCCCGCAAACAAGCGGAAGAGGACGCGGCCCGGTCGGCCCATCGCAAGAGCCAGGTCGGCAGCGGGGACCGCAGCGAGCGCATCCGGACCTACAACTTTCCTCAGAACCGGATCACCGATCACCGCATCAACATGACCCTGTATCAACTCGACAAGTTCATGATGGGGGAGATGCAGGAGATGATCGACGCGCTCGCCACGCATTACCAGACGGAGCAGATGACGGCCGAGGCGTGATCCCTACCCTGGGCGAACGTTTGAGGCAGGCCGAGGCGCGCTTGGCCCCCGTGAGCGACACCGCCAGGCTGGACGCCGAACTGCTTATGGCCGAGGCCCTCAACCTGTCGCGCGCAGGGCTCATGGCGCGGCTGCGCGATAGGGACGCGGCCCACGGCTTTGACGCGCTTGTGGAACGGCGGCTCAATCACGAGCCGATCGCCTACATTCTGGGGGAACACGAGTTCTGGAGCCGGGCGTTTGTTGTGCGCCCCCCGTTGCTCGTTCCGCGGCCCGAAACGGAGCACCTCGTCGAAGCCTCGCTCGACCGGCTTCCTACCGCCTATGCCCGAATCGCCGAAGTGGGAACGGGGACCGGTTGCGTCGCCGTGACGCTGGCGGCGGAACGCCCCGCGTGGCGCTTGGCGGCGTGCGACATCCGGCGCGAGGCGGTGCACACGGCCTCGCTCAACGCGCGGCGCCATGGCGTGGCGGACCGAGTAGCGTTCGTCCAAGGCGACGGTTTACTGTGGAGTCGCGACGGGTCGGCGTTTGACGCGATTGTCTCCAATCCGCCGTACGTGGAAAGCACGGCGTGGGACGCCTTGCCGGAAACCATCCGGCGGCACGAGGATCCCGGTGCGCTTCTGGCGGGTCCGGACGGTCTCGCCTTTATTCGGCGGCTCATGGCGGAAGCGTTTGTCCGGCTTGCTCCCGGGGGACTGCTTGCGTTCGAGTTGGGAATGGGGCAGTATGAGGCCGCCAGCAATCTGTTGACCCAGACCGGGTTTCTCGACGTGATGGCGGCGCCGGATCTCCGCGGAATCGACCGCATCGCCATCGCGCATAAACCCATGTGACGACCGGGGGGCTCCATGGAGACATCATCCCATTCCAATCACACGGCGGTCCGCGAACTTCCCTTTGAAGAGCGGCCGCGCGAACGCCTCAAACGGCTCGGTCCCGAAGCCCTGCAAGACGCCGAACTCATCGCCATCCTTCTCCGTACGGGGACGACTCAAATGGGCGCCGTGGCGTTGGCCCAGGAGGTCGTGCGCCACTTTCAGAACCTGCGCTCGATCGCCCGCGCTTCGTTGACGGAGCTTCAGGAGGTGAAGGGGCTCGGCGTGGTGAAGGCCGTCGAGATCAAGGCGGCCCTTGAACTGGGCAAACGCCTGGCGCAATACACCGACATGAACCGGTTCCGGGTGAAGACGGCCGCGGACGTCAGCACGTTGCTGATGGCGCCGTTCAAGGACTGCGAGGTCGAGACCTTCAAGTCGGTCTTGCTGAACACGAAGAACGAGGTCATTCGCGCCGTGGATGTGTCCAGCGGAGGGCTCGACGCCACCATGGCCCTGCCGCGCGACGTGTTTCGCCAAGCCATCCGCGAAGCGGCTCATTCCGTCATTGTGGCTCATAACCACCCCAGCGGCGATCCGGAACCCAGCAAATCCGACATTGAACTCACAAAGCGCCTGGCGGAAGCCGCGAAAGTACTCGGGATCCGTTTTCTTGACCACGTGGTCTTTGGCGATGGCCGTTATGTGAGCCTGAAGGAGAGGAATCTGTTTTGAATACCAGCTTCTGCGCGTGGCGCGCGGGCGCGCCGTATTACGTTCCACCTCTGGCAATTGGCTTGGCGGGCTTGGCGTTGGGATGGCCAGGCCCGTGGGCGTGGCTGGGTGGACTCGTGCTCTTGGCCGGCTTGGCCGCGCTGGGGTTCTTCCGCGATCCGCCGCGCGTCATCTCGGCGGAACCCAATGAGGCCATCGCGCCCGCCGACGGGAAAGTCGTGGCGGTGGATGAATTGGAGGATTCCCCGCACTATCCAGGCCCCTGCAAGCGTGTTACGATCTTTCTGTCGATCCTCAACGTTCACGTAAACCGGGCGCCCCTCGCGGGAACAATCCGGGAAATCCGCTTTCATCCCGGCCTTTTCCTGAACGCCCTCGACGACCGCAGCTCGGAGGAAAATGAATCCAACACGGTGCTTATGGACACCGTTCATGGCCCCGTTGCGGTGCGCCAAATCGCCGGTCTGATAGCCCGCACCATTGTGTGCGCCGCGAAGGAAGGGGATTCCTTGGCGCAGGGGCAGCGTTTTGGCATGATCAAGTTCGGGTCTCGCACCGAACTGTATTTGCCGCCCGGCGCCGAGATCGTGGTGGAGCCATCCCACAAGGTCCAGGCGGGCCGGACGATAATGGGGCGTCTGTCATGAGCAGGTTTCGAATCCGGAAGAAACGCAACCGCCGGAGACGCCGGTCCAGGCGCAGGCCCATTAATGTACTGGCGAGCGCCCTGACCACCGCCGGGCTCTGCGCTGGGATCGGCGGCATGTTCGCCGCGCTGAACGGGGAGTTCGCCCGAGCCAGTTACCTCATCATCATCGCCATTGTATTCGACATGCTGGACGGGCCGATGGCGAAACTCACCAACAGTGTGTCCGAATTTGGCAAGCAACTGGATAGTCTGTGCGATTTGGTGTCGTTTGGCGCCGCGCCGGCCGTGCTTGTCTATGCCGTGTACGTGAACGAGGCGGGCGCGTCCAACACCTTTCTGGCGCAAGCGGGTTCCGTCATGGCGATCATCTTCCCCGTCTGCGGCGCGTTGCGGCTAGCGCGCTTCACCCTGTACCAGACCGAGAAACGCGATTACTTCGTGGGGTTGCCCATTCCCGCCGCCGGCGGAACCGTGGCCGCCTACGTGCTCTTCGTCCACTATTTCGAGATGCCCCCGCTGTTTTGGGTAGCCGTCCTCGGGCCGATGTCGGTGGGATTGGCCTTTCTCATGGTTAGCACGGCGTCCTATCCAAAGGACCGGATTAAGACCGTCATTCTGGCTCCCCGCTATGGATTCCGCCTCCTGCTTGTGGCCGCGGTGGCTATCGCCGTGTTTATCAGCGTCAGCGACGAATCCCCGGCCGTGGTTCTCTTCCCGCTCTTGCTGGCGTACGTCTTGCTCGGCCTTTACGACTTGGGCCGGGGCTATGTGCGGCGCCGGAACCTGCGCGCGATGGAGAGCGGCGAGGAATTGGCGCCGGTCCAGCTTCTCCAATCCATTGAGGGGCAGCCGAATCCGTCCGAGGCGGATTCAGCCCATGGCCAGACCAGGGCCTCGCCCAAGGAGGGGGAATCCCAGCAGTAGGCGCGCCCATTTTCCCGCCTTGGGTGGTAAAATACGAATGTAGCCTCGGCTGTCCAATCGATGGCGGCCGGGGAATGGCAGCGGTAAACGTGTTGAACGGTGGCGATGAGAACGTGTGAAACAACCTGGCTTGCCGTCTTGCTGGTGGCCGTGCTGGCGGCTTGGTCTGCCCGCGCGGAGGACACCCTGGCGCTGAAAAGCGGCGACACCCTTTCCGGCGAACTCAAGGAATTGTCGGAAGGGGTTGTCGTGTTTCACACGAAGCTGACCGGCCAGGTGTTTTTGCCCGCCGGCGAGGTCCGCGGAATCGCGACGGCCGAGCCGTGGGAAATCATGGTCGATTCGGACACGCCGTTGTATGGACGGCTGAGATACAGCGGAAGCGACGTTTACGTGGACCCCTTGGAAGGCGGCGCGCCCCGGCCGGTGGACCTGGAAGCGGTGAAGTACGCCCGTGTCCTGCCCGCCTCTCATGCGTCTTCCGAAGACGTTGACGAGACCGGCGAGCGTTCTTCGTGGGAGTTGAGCGCGGGGGCGGGTTATTACGGGCGTCTTGGCGCCCGGGATTACAGCGATCCTTTTGTGACGGTCATGTTGAAGCGCGCCGAGGAACGCTGGAATTTCGCGTCCCGGCTTCGTTTGGGCTTGGGCGGCTCCTCGGATTGGCCCCGCTACTTCACCGCCCGGAATGAACTCCGGCTGTATCGCGGCGAGCAGGACTATGGGCTTGCCGGCCTGGATGTTGAACGGGACACAGACATCGGGCTCAGCATCCGCGGCGACTTGAGCGCGGCTCTTGGACGCGAGTTCTTTCTTGATTCAGACCACGAGTTGCGCGGCGACACGGGCCTCATGGTAACGGCGGAACGCTTCAACGCTTCGCTTCTTCCCGCATCGATGCGGCGCGAGTTGGGCGGGTTGCGTTCCGGGTGGGGCTTTGATGACTGGAAATCAGCGGCGTACTACACTTACGGTGAACGGCGCCGTCAACAAACCGGCGTGGCGTGGCGTTTCCAATTAGCGTATAGAAGGGACATTCCATTTGATGGCCTGTTCACGGAAGACCTCGTAGTGTACCCCAGTTTGACCGATTTGGGTGAAATGCGCGCACGCTCCGAATCGGCGGTGCAGTTTCCCCTTACCACGCGCCTAAGCGTACGCTTTGATCTGCTCTTGGATTATGAACGAACCCCCGAATTCCGTAGCGTGGATCCTTGGCGAACCACGGTGGGAGCGGGGGTGGTTTTTGATTTCTAGACAAGCCCCGGCGGAAACCCTGTTCCCTTTACAAAGCGGGCAGGGTGTTATTTCCAGACATTGACTGGGACGCCCGCCTTTGGTATCATGACTGTGACGTGCATTTATAGTAGATTCCGTTGCTTGGCAACGGCAGTGAGCGGGCCGAGGCTCGCATTGTTCGCAAACATAAAGGCTTAATTCCTGTGACACAAGAAACGTTGAATGAAGAGCCGGCGGCGGAGACCCAGCCGTTAGGCGAAGCCCGGACGCCGGATCCCGATGGCCGGATCCCAGTGATCGAAACGTATGGCTTGACCAAGACATACGAGACCAAGACCGAGGATGTGCATGCCCTTCGGGATCTCAATCTGACCGTCTACCAAGGAGAGATCTTCGGGTATCTGGGTCCCAACGGCTCGGGCAAAACCACGACCATCAAGTTGTTGCTCGGGCTCATCTTCCCCACCGACGGCAGCATGGCGATTATGGACAGTGAGTCCATAGGGTCTATTCATGTCCGGCGCAACATCGGCTATCTCCCGGAAGGGGCGTATTATCCGGATTTCCTGAAGGGGGAAGAAGTGCTGCGCTTTTACGGTAAGCTCTATGGGCTGCGCGGGCGGGCGCTGGAACGGCGCATCGACGAAGTCCTGGAGATGGTCGGCATGACCGGGGCGCGCCGCCGCTTGGTTGGAGGCTATTCCAAAGGCATGCGCCAACGCATTGGCTTGGCTCAGGCCATGATCAGCGACCCGCAGATACTCATTCTCGACGAGCCCACCACGGGGCTGGATCCCATCGCCCGGAAGGAAATCCGGGATGTTCTTGTCAAGCTTCGGGACGAAGGCAAGACCCTCCTCATTTCGAGCCACGAGCTGCTGGAAGTCGAGATGATCTGTGACCGGGTGGGTATTCTTCACAACGGGATGCTGCAAACGATTGGCGCCCTGGATGACCTGTTGGTGCAGCGCGACATCACCCTTGAGGTGGAGGTTCCGTCCGAATCCGCCGTGCACGAACTGTCGCGGTTTGGCATCATCTCGGAGGATATGGTGGATGGGAAAGCCCTGCTCCGGGTGCCGGCGAACGTCTCGCTTTACGAAGCCATTGAGCAGTGCCAACATAACAACGTAAGCTTACTCAGTGTCCGGCCCCGCCGCGAGACGCTCGAAGAACTTTTCGTGCGCGTGGTGGGCGCTGCGGAAGAGAATAAGGAAATCAACCAGGTATGACGGACGAGTCAGTCAAGAAACCACAAAGCACGTCGGATAAGTTGCCGGGGGTTGTCTCGGTTTTTACTCTTGGGTTAGGGGCAATCGCCGTTTACACCTGGCGTGAGGGCATGCGCAAGAAGACCATGATAGGCTTCCTTGTGCTCAGCCTGCTGGTGATATTCGGGGCATGGTTTCTAACAGCTTTCTTGCAGACCGGCGGCGCCCAAGTAGATACCGAGCTTGACACGAAACTGGTCAAGGACATCTGCGTCACCGCGATATCCATCTTCGGCGTTTTGATAACCATCTTCATATCGGCCAGCGTGGTGCCAGGCGAAGTAGAGAACCGCATCATATATACGGTCCTGTCCAAGCCCGTGCGCCGGTTCCAGTACCTGATGGGCAAATTCCTGGGCGTCCAACTGATCATCATCATCAACCTGGCGCTGATGGGCGGCCTGTTCTTTGTCAACCTATACATTCAAGAAGGAATCCTGCCCACGCTGCTGCTGTGGACCATCTTCCTCACGTACTTCGAGTTCCTCATTGTGTCCGCGTTCACATTCGCGATTGGCTGCGCGGCGTCCTCCGCGGTGCTGCCGGTGATCGGCGGGTTGTTCATCTACATCACGGGGAATCTCACGGAGTATCTCGGCGATGTGGCCCGGCGCGCGGGACAGACCGAGGCCTTCCTCGATGTGGCGATCGGCTGGTTGGCCACCGGACTCTACAATGTGTTGCCTAACCTCCAGAATTTCAGTCTCCGGAATCAATTGCTCTATCTACAGCCCAACGATCCTCCCGCCGACGCCATGATTCCGCAAATGGTGGTATACGGATTGTTGTACGCCGCCGCCGGGTATGTGATTGGCTACATCATCTTCCGGCGAAAGGAGTTGTAAGGGACATGCGACAGGTTCCCACCTATGTTCTGCTAGCAGTGATGCTGGTCTTCCTCGCCGTGGCGGGGTGGCAAGGCCAGCAATTGTCCGGTCTGCGGGAGGCCGAAGGGCTCTACCGCTGGATGATCGCGGCCTCCAACCAAGTGCGCCTATTTGGCGGCCTTGAGCACATAATGGACGAACTGGAGTCCGGCCGGCCCGAGCCGGTGGACGACGCGTTCTTCGCGGAAGTCGCGGCGGCAAGCGAAGAACGTTTACCAGACAACATCCCCATCGAGGACGAGGACCAGACGGACGACGGAGAGACCTATCCCGCGCTCGTACGGGCCGTGCGTCAAGGCGGCTACGAGCAAGAGTTGTGGCGGCTGGCCTCCAGCCCGGAGTTCGCCCCGTTGCGCCGCGATTTCAACCGATACGTCAACGAGGGACGTTTGGCCAGCATCGGCGAACAATTCGACCTCGAAGAAATGTACGCCCAAGGCACCCTCGTCAACCTGGGCAACATGTTCCTAGGGTTTCGGAAGATGATGGCCAACCTCATCTGGCTTGAGGTGGACCGCTATTGGCACGAAGGCCAATACCACCGCATGGTGCCCCTCATGCGCACCACCGTGGCCTTGGACCCCACCTTCGTGGACGCCTTCATCCTTGGCGCGTGGCACTTGGCGTACAACATCACCGCGCCGATGGCCCCCACGCCCGAGGCCTTGAAGGAATACAGCCCGCGCCACGACGCCTGGGTCGGCCCGAGGGAGGTGTTCTATTACGAGGCGGTGGAGTTCCTCAAGGACGGCATCCGGAAGAATCCCACCGATTTCCGCCTCTATTTCGACCTGGGTTTTGCGGTGTATCACCAAAAGCTTGAGGATAGCGAGAACGCCGTGCGGTACTTGCGCGAGGCCATTCGCTATCCCCACGAGACCTGGGCGCGGCGCACCTACTACCGCATGCTTGAGGAAAACGGGCAGTACGAACAAGCGCTGGAAGGCTGGATGCAGTACCGCGAGGAGTTCCCCCAGAACCAAGTAGCGCCGGTATTCGTGGAGCGCAACCGCGGTCTTCTGTACGAACACAGGGCCGAGGAAGCCTATGCCGAGGCGGACGAGGCTGAAGAAGAAGGACGCGTGGAAGAGGCCGAGGAGTTGCGCGACTACGGCAATGAGCAATACGCCAATGCCCGCCAGGTTTGGCAAGGGATGATCGCCATGAGCGGCGGCTCCCATCCCTTCGCGGAAACGCGCCTTCAGCGCATGGACGCGCTCGAACTCGCCGAGGAAGGCCGGTACTACGAGGCCGTGGCGCTTCTGGAGTATGCGCGCTGGGAGAGTTCCGAGTTCTTCGAGGAAGCCTCCGAGCTAATCATCGAAATCAAGCAAGAAGGCGGTCTGCCGCTGACGCTTTCCGAGATTCAGTTCCTCGAACGGCAGCGCGAGGCCGAGGAACGCCGTCAGATGCGCGAGGAAATGGAGGCCCAATAGGCCCAAGCCCGTGTAAAGACGGCCCCTAACACAACACCCAGCCGGGGGTGAAGCCGCCACACATTGGCGCTTCACCCCCGGCTTTGTTATGGGCGCAAGGCGGTAGAGCCGCGTGTTGGGCCGTGTCGGTTTGCGTTCAAGCTGGCGGCGCTCCAGCAATAGAACGCCGGAACACAGCCCGAAGGGCTGAAACACAATAGCCCAGGGCGTTCGCCCTGGGAAGCTGACTGGTCTGCAGCCCTGAAAGGGCGCAACAAGGGCTCACAGCCATGTGTGACGCCCCTTCAGGGCTTTTGAGGGGGGGCATTATCTTCCCAGGGCGGTTGCCCTGGGCTATCTTGTTTTGGCCCTTTCAGGGCAGCCGCCCCTCATCGCTCGACAGCTTTCTTGTCCAGCATGTCATTGTTGGGCGGGAGGCATGGCCAGCGTCATAATCAGTGAGTTACACTGCGCGAAAATCGGCCCCGCCAGGGCGGGTCATCCCTGTTAGCCTCCTATTGTCACCATCGCCTGCCCCCTACCGTCATCCCCGCGTGCCCCCTATCGTCATCCCCGCGAAAGCGGGGATCCATCGCCGCCCACTGCATGATAGTATTGAACAAAAGCTGTATAACAAGTGTGATAGAATGTAATTGATCAGTCTCGCATCAAGGCGTTATCGTTTAGAAGAGGAGGAGAACGAAGACGAGGCGTCGCTGGAAGCCGGGGAGTACACATTGAGCCAAGATAGCGAGGAGCGGGTCGAGCGGCTTAGGAAATACACGCAGGGGCGTTTGTGGAACAATGCCGGCGGCGCCGGGGCGTTACACTGACTCCGTTCTCGCCATCCCACGAACCTAATCGCGGTTTTGGGGTCGCAGAAGGTAGGGAAGTCACCGGCTCTCAACAGCGAGCAACACGCGCGCGAGGTATTGTGGCGGCGCAGGCTGATACCTTGGTGAAGGACAAGGGACGCTCGCTGAACAACTGAACAGGAGGGATATCCCATGTATCGGAGAGTATCGGCGATTGCGTGCGTGGTAGCAACGCTCCTGACGACTGACGCATTGTGGGCCGAGGTTGAGATTCCGCCCGGGGGATTGCCCCCGCTTTTTGAGCGGCCGCCGGAGGAGGATCTGGAGCCGCTTCCGTCCCTTGATCCAGCGGAACGGGAGGAACTGCGAGAGACTTTGGATGCACTGTATCAACTGTACCACGCCAAAGTCTATGAGTTGCGAGCTGAGCATTACGGCATCACCCCGGATGAGCTTGAACATCGAATAGATTTCCAACATATGCGTGGTCTTGACGATTGGAGCGAGGTCACACGGACGATCCGGGCGCCGCTCCGGCCCGAACATGATCCCTGGGTAATCGAAATCGCCTTCGGTTTGGTGGAAGAAGATCCAATCGATTGGAAGACATTGCGAACGGCCATGCAAATCCTGAACCGTACGGAGACAGGACCGGACCCGGCGCGGGAGGAGCTTGCCCGCCGGATCCTAGCGGCGCCAATTCATCCGGACCAGCCCAACGAACGGCGTTTCGCGGCCGGTAATGCGCTACTCTATTTGGTCCGCCAATGGCCGGATGACGCGCCAGAGATCCTGGCAGTCATCTGCACGCTGCCCGCTCAACCCCGGGAGCGGGACATCTTGCCGGTAGCTCAGGATGCACGCCGGCCCACACAGGAAGAACGCCTCTTGGCCCAGCGGGCGCCGGGATGGCTCCAGGGTCGTGAGCGGAGCAAGGCCGCGGCGGTTCTGGAGCGCATCGAGGCGTCGCTGGAAGCCGGGGACTACACTTTGGACCAGGAAGGCGAGGAGCGGGTCGAGCGGCTCAGGGAACACGCGCGCGAGGGCGTGTGGTGGCGCAGGCTGGTACCTTGGTGAGGGACAAGTGGGAGTCGCTGAACCACTAACGGAAAGGAGAGTCTCATGACTACAGTACGAGGAGTCGCCTACACGCTGCTGTTCATCGCGCTAATGGCTC
>PUOI01000047.1 GCA_003552765.1 Candidatus Hydrogenedentota bacterium
CCACGTGCGGTTGTTGTATCCATTAATCCCGAAAAACACAATCAAGAACGGAAGTCACGGATGCTTTTTCTAACGCTGCTTGTAATCATATACGTGTTTGTTATGGGCTATTTGGGCTACCGGGGATTCCGGGGCACCCACACCGCCACGGATTACCTTGTCGCGGGGCGGGAGATCCATCCCGTCATCATGGCCTTGTCGTACGGGGCGGCGTTCATCAGCACGTCGGCCGTGGTGGGCTTCGGCGGCGTTGCGGCGGTATACGGACTGGGCATCCTATGGCTGACCGTGCTTAACATTTTCGTGGGCATCTTCGTGGCGTTTGTGTTTCTCGGCAGCCGCACCCGCTATGTCGGCCACCGGCTTGGCGCGCACACCTTTCCGGAACTGCTAGGCAAACGGTACCAGTCCTCCTTCATCCAAGGGCTCACCGCGATACTGATCCTGCTTTTCATGCCGCTGTATTCCGGGGTGGTGCTCATGGGCGCGTCCAAGTTCATTGAGGTTCGCTTTGGCGTGGATTACGAGACCGCCTTGTTCTTTTTCGCGGCGCTGGTAGCCATGTATGTGGCCGTGGGCGGCCTGAAGGGCGTGATGTACGCGGACGCCTTGCAGGGCGGCATCATGCTTACGGGCATGGTCTTGCTACTCGCCATGACGTATGGAAACCTTGGCGGATTCGCAAGCGCGCATGCGCGGCTTACCGAACTGTCGCCCGCAATCGTCGAGATCATGGGGGAGAGGGGCCACCAGGGATGGACGGCCATGCCGGCGTTTGGCAGCGAGATTTGGTGGACGCTCATGTCGAGCATTGTGATCGGCGTGGGTATCGGCGTGCTGGCGCAACCCCAATTGGCCGTGCGCTACATGACCGTGAAAAGCAAGCGCGAACTCAACCGGGCCGTGCTCGTGGGCGGCGTGTTCATCCTATCTCTTACGGGCGGCATCTTCATGACGGGCGCATTGTCCAATCTCTTCTTCCACGACGATCCCGAGATTGGGCTCATCTCGCTGATGGCGGCCAACCGCGACATCGAGCAGATTATCCCGCTGTTCATCACGAACTACATGCCGGGTTGGCTGGGCGACGTCTTTTTCGTGAGCCTCATCGCCGCGGCCATGTCCACCGTGTGCAGCCAGTTTCACGCCATGGGCGCCGCGGCGGGCCGGGATTTCTATGAAGACCTTATAAGCCGTGGCGGCAAGGAAGGCAAGATGCTCGCCGTACGCGCGGGAATCTTCATCACCTTTGTAATGAGCGTGGCCCTGGCCTACATTCTGCCGGTCCACCTCGCGGGGATGGGCGCCGCCATCGTGGCCCGCGGCACGGCCATTTTCTTCGGACTGTGCGCGGCGACCTTCATGCCGATGTACGTCGGCGGACTCTATTTCCGCTTTATCACCCGCACGGGGGCCATCGCGGGCGCATTGACCGGCTTTGTCATCAGCGCGTTTTGGCTGCTTTTTGTCCACCGGCAGGAGTCATCGGTGCTCTTGCTGTGCGACTATCTTTTCGGCGTGCCCACCATCGCGGGCGACGCGCGTACAGGGTTCATCCTGTGGGCCGAGGTGGACCCCCTTGTGGTGGCGTTGCCCGCCAGCATCGCTGTAACCATCGCGGTCTCATGGTTCACACGCCCCCTGCCCGGGACACACCTGGACCACTGCTTCGAAGCGAGGAAATCCTAACTCTTGATCGAATCCGCCCCCCGGTGACAATGCCAGGGGATACGCCGCTTCCCGAGCCCAAATAATGGACGCGCGAGAACAGCTTGAGGAAAAACCCAAACCTTACAACGGCTCCAAATATGAACGCGGCTGGCCCGGTTTATATACCGCGCCAGCCGCTCCCATTCCCGGCTGTCATCTACCTTCAACAGGGAGTCCCTATGACATCAATCGCCTCGAAGCTGTAGTTCAAACGGTGTCCGGCAACTCAAACGCCGCGCGCCTTGGCATATCAAGGAAGTAGTTGGCGACCTTACTGTTGGTGAACTCCTCCGCCTCGGGATCCCATTCCAAGACCACGCCGGTCTCTTGGTTCACCTCGCTTACCCAGCGGGCGATATTGGCGAGATGACACACGCTCGCCGAGCGATGACCTGCTTCCACGGGCGCCACGGGATCCGTGTGATCGCGGATACAGTCCAGCCAGTTATGGAAGTGGTGCTCGCTGTGGTAAAGCTCTATCTCTGGGTCTTCTAGGGGCTCCTGCATCAACTCAGGCGGATCCGAGTCGAAATGGTTGCGGTCCACTTCGATCGTTCCATCCTCGCCAATGAACTCGCAGCCAAACTTGGGAGCTCCCGTGAATTCCATTTCGGTTCCATTTGGATAGCGCATATGGATGATGGGGGCACGGGGACCTTGGTGGCGTCCGGCTGGATCCTCATCCGTGCTGTACTGGCGTTCGAAGGGCTCGCCTTCGGCCCAGATCTCCACTGGCCCGCTATCATCCATGCCCAGGCCCCATTGCACCATGTCGAGGCCGTGCGTGCCGCCGTCGGTCATGTCTCCGCCCGAGAACGGCCACACCGTGGACCAGCTCGGCTGGGAACGGTTGTCGAACACGGTGAAATTGTAGGGATGCATCGGCGCGGGGCCAAGCCAGAGATCCCAGTCCACGTGATCCGGGATGGGCTCGGCCTTGTGGGCGAACTCCACCGGGCTGTGGTAATTGTACGCCAATACCTTGGTGATATTACCGATGGACCCGTTGCGCACATGGGTGCAGGCGTCGTACTCGCGCTGTCCAGAGCGTTGCTGGCTGCCGGTCTGGAAGATGACGTCGTATTTCCGTACGGCCTCCACCATCAATTGGCCTTCCCGGATGGTGTTGGAGATGGCCTTTTCGCAGAAGATGTGCTTGCCGGCTTGGGCCGCGTGAATCGTGTTCAATGCGTGCCAGTGCAGCGGCGTGCTGATAATCACGGCGTCGATGTCATTCCGCTCCAGAAGCTCCCGGTAATCGGTATAGATATCGGGATCTCCCACATTACCGGCCACATTTTCCGCGGCTTCCCGGTCCACGTCGGCGATGGCGGCGATCTCGACACCGTCGTAGCCGTGGAAGTCCCGCGTCAACCCGGCGCCCCGGTTGCCGACGCCGATGCTACCAATCACAATGCGGTCATTGGCGCCAAAGACGGCGCCTCTCGTCATCGCGCCAGCCACAATCGCCGCTCCGGCTGTGCTTCCCAGAAATTGTCGTCTTGTCACATTCATGGTGGTTTGCTCCTCCGGTTGTACCCTACAGTTTAGCTCTGTGGCATCCCTTCAACATCCGATTGTAAATGACCGGAACCGTCTGAATCAATAGGACACCGCGCTTTGATTAATTTTTATAGTCGAAGGAAGTGTTTAACGATACCTGTCGCTGCCTCAAGGCCGGGCGATGCGGCATACTGGGCTAAAATGGATGGGGAAGGCAAGCACGCAATCTTGGACATCTGTCTTGAAACGGCGCTATCAATCTGTTACGTTCGAGAAGAATCTGGCTTATCAATTTGCGCGCCTGGCATCCCTCCATGGACTGTATCATGCCGATCTTTGAGCAACCGTCGCGTCATTTCTTGCTGGAAAAGCTGTACGAATGCTTCAACCAGCGCGCCTACGTGGAACCTGACCCGCTCCAGATGGTGTTGGAGTACCAGGAGCCGGCTGACCGGGAAATCGTCGGGCTTATCGCCGCATCCCTGGCCTTTGGCAACGTCAAGCAAATCCTTGCCAGCATCGGCCAGATCCTGCCCGCGCTTGGTTCTCCCTCCCGGCATCTCGCCGAGACAGCGCCCAAATCCATACAGCGGCGGTTTCGGGATTTCCGGCACCGTTATGTCTCGGGGGATGACCTGGCCAGACTGTTGTGCGGGATTCAGCGGGTTCGCGCGGAGTATGGCTCGTTGGAGGCCTGTTTCGTCCGCGCCTTGCGCGCCAGGGATGAGGATGTAGTGACGGCGCTGGGAAGTTTGGTTGATGCGTTGTGCGTGGAGCCGGCGAGGCCCAATTTTCTGTTGCCCCACCCCGCGCGGGGCAGCGCGTGCAAACGGCACCACCTTTACCTGCGTTGGATGGTGCGCCGGGACGAGGTGGATCCCGGCGGATGGGACCGCGTGGAACCAGCGGTATTAATGGTTCCGCTGGACACCCACATGCACCGGCTGGCCCGGCGGATGGGCCTGTCGCAAAGGCGGCAAGCCGACGCCCGGACGGTGCGGGAGATCACGCAAGGATTCCGCCAGTGGGCGCCCGGCGATCCCGTACGCTACGATTTCGCCTTGACTCGCCTTGGGATACGCCGGGAAACCCGCACGGAGGAGTTCCTCGCCGCGTGGACTCACGCCGCCGAGCCGCTTCCCATGTGATGCCGCCGCCTATTCCTCTTGCCGGAACCGGGCCACGGCATGGGCGAACGCGTGGGCGTTCGAGGTGATGGCAGTGTAGTCCTTGCTTTCGACGGCGCGTTTCCCCGCCAGGTTCGCGCCCACGGCCAAGGCCGCCGCCCCCGCACGGAGATAGGCGGCCACATTGTTGAGCTTAACGCCTCCGCCGGGAACCAAGGGGACCTGGGGAAACGGTTCCTGCAGGACCTCGATGTACTCGGGGCCGCCCAGACTCGCGGGAAACACCTTGACCATATCCGCTCCGCTTTGCCACGCGTGAAAGACCTCCGTGGGCGTGTAGGCTCCACACATGATGGGAACGCCGCAACGCTGCGTCACCGCGATGACTTCCGGGGTGGCGATGGGCGTGACGATGTATTGCGCGCCAGACAGCACTGCCATGCGGCATATCTGGCCGTCAACCACTGCACTGGCCCCTAGCAACGCCTCGGTTCCCTTGAGATGCTCCGAGGCCATTTCAAGGCAGCGCAATGCGTCCGGTGTCGTCAGGGTCACCTCCAAACAGCGCACACCACCTTCGATGACCGCGTCCACCACGTGCAAGAAGGCATCGCAATTGGTTTCCGCCCGTACAACAGCGGTGATGCAGTGATGCCGAAGAAATACCAACGCTTCATTCTTATTCACAAGCCGCTCTCCTTCCCTTTGACGCCAATACGTCATGATAACACCATAAACCGCTATTCCATTTCAACAAAGAGAAATGGGTTCATGTATCCGTAAAATGAGGAAGCAAGAGAGGCGTGCAAGAAAGAGGGGCTGGCAGACGCTTGGCCAGCCAAAAAGCAGGAAATGCGTGTCTATCGCATCCACAACCGGGAAATGGCGGAGCGGGCCATCGCGGGAAATTCCGGGGCTGCTCCGCGCCGCCGCCATGTGTCCCGTAAAACGAGTATTCGGCCCTACAACTCTCCAGGGGTGCGCCGGCGGATGACGAGGCTGTCGTGGGCGGCGTGATAGCCGTACTCAGGCCGCAGCCATTGACGGATGAGCAGGTCCATGGCGGCGCCGACGGGCACATCACGAAACACGGCGGGGGTTACCGGCAACTCCTCAAGGCCTGGCTCGGCCACGACGCGCACGCCAAGCTGGCGGGACAAAGAGGGCAATACTTCGGCCAACGGCGTGGCGCCGGGAAGCATGCGAATCTGGTTGGGCCGTGTGGGCGGTTCCGGCAGATACACGGTAACGCGTTGGTCGAGCATGGCTTCCTGATGCTGATCCAACGCGGGCCGGTTCAACAGCATATCGCTTTGGTGGCCTTGAGCGCCAGAATACAGGAAGATGTAATCCTCTGAGCTGTCCACGAAAAAGTTCGCTACGCGAGCCGACTTCAGCAGGGCTTCAAGGGCGGTTGACAGCGGCATGGCGCCCAAGGCGATTTCCCCGCTTCGGGCCTCGGCCACCTCGTTGTCCGCCACGATGGTCACTCCGGTGGCTTGACTTATCCAAGCCAAGCCCATGAAGAGCGGAGTCCCCGCGCCGAACGCGATCTGGGTTTCGATGCCCTCGTGGGCGCTATGTAGCTGCCCTTCCAGGCTTACGTTGGTCAGCGCCTGATATTCGGCGGGAAAAAGGAACGTATAGTAGGGGGTAACCTCGGCCGCCAAGTCCGCTTGTTCCGAAAGCTGAGATACGACGGCTTGAGGCTCGGCTCGGTTGAAGCTCACTTCCCCCAGCGGCTCCTCTTCGAGACCGCCCATGAGGACCACACTGCCGCCCGCCGCGCCCGCATGGCGTATGGTCTCGCCAAGCCGGGCATTTGGGGAATTGTAGGTGACCCGCCCATCTCCCGTGACAGCGGGACCTTGGGCGGTCTCTTCTTCATTGGGCACGGTGGCGCACCCCGCAAAAGCCGCGATGGCAAGCGGCGCCAACAGATAGGAGAATACACTGAGCCTGTAACCCGAACTTGGCCTCATCGCTATGTCCAAAACGTCCTCCTGGATTCGCGATGACCGGCGTCTCCCGGCGCATCGCGCATTTGATTTTGGTTATACTGTACCACGTACGTTAATCCGTTGGATCGTCGAGAAGTTTCGTGGAAAACCCGCGGATCCCCAATCGCTGATACAGCAGACTCACCCAATGGGTGACGGAGTCTCGCCGGCGTCTATTGCCCCCTGGAACGCCGCGATACGGTTCTTGCGAATCCCTGTCCGGCGATTGGGGGCTTAGACCGTCTTGTCAAGGGGGTTCAAGGAGTTCTATACTATATTTCATGCGTACTGTTTGTATAGCCATTCTGCTGGTGGCCGGAGCCGCTGAGGCGGACGAAGCCCGGGAAACGCACATTGTCACACTCACGAACGGCAATGTGTATTACGGGTTTATCGAGTCCGCCGATGACAGACTTATCCGTCTCGAACTCGACCGGCCATGGGATCCCGGAAGGATTCGAACCATCAACCGCGACCGGATTGTTTCCATCGATCCAGAGTCTTCCCGCGCCCGTGACCGGCGTATCCGGGAGGGGTGGGAGGCGCTAGGCCGGGAGCAAGTCCAGACCACGGAAGGCAAGCAGTGGCTTCCCCGCGACGAAGTCCGATTCGCCCAACGCGCCCGTGAGATGGCGCGGGAGGAACGAGAGGCGGGCGAGGGCGCGCCCGTGGACGTCACGGCCCTTGAGTTCCCTGAAGTGGAACTGGATGAGGCGGAGCCTGCTCCCGAGATACGGGAGGAGGACACCGCGTCTTTCACCCAGGATATGGCGATTCTGATTGACCTCTGGGGGCTGCACGCCGCCATCTCCGTTGCAGGGCTCCTGGCGGTGACGTTAATAACCCGCTATATGATACTGCGGTGAATGATCCCGGACGTGAGGGCGGGATGATGGGCGTGCCCGGTTCGGTGGACGCCGTGTTCTTTGACGCAGGGCAGACCTTGGTGTATGTGTATCCATCCGTGGGTGCGGTCTATGCCCAGCTAGCTCAAGCCTATGGCGTAGAGGCGGATCCTGAAAAACTGCAAGACGCGTTTCGCGCCGAATGGCGGCGGCTTGCCGAAATGCGTCCAAAGGAACCGCCTTTTGCGTCGGACTTTACTTCCGAGCAAGTAGAACGGGCGTGGTGGAGAAATATGGTCGCCAAGGTGTTCGCCGTTCATCCTGGGGTGGAGGTCTTCGGCGGCCAGTTCGACGCCTTCTTTGACGATGTGTTTCGCTATTTCGCCACAACAGAGGCATGGCGGGTATATGAGGATGTGACGCCTACCCTGGCCCGCCTTCGGCGAGCTGGCATCCCTTGCGCCGTGGTCTCGAACTGGGATTCGCGTCTACCCATCCTTCTTGAACGGCTTGGGCTTCTCCATTATTTTGCGTTCATCGTGACTTCCGCCGAAATCGGTTGCGCCAAACCCGATCCCCGCATCTTCGTGGCGGCTTTGGACCGGTTGAATGTGGCGCCCGAACGCACGTTGCACATCGGAGATTCAGCCGTGGATGACGCCGCAGGCGCGCATGGGGCGGGGCTGTACCCGATGCTCATCGACCGGGAACGCCGTTACACGGGCGAATACCGGCGTATTGCCACCCTCATCGAACTCTGCGGCGCGTTGGGATTGGATTAGTGGCGGGTTGGCGAGGTGAGTTTGCGATTCGTGCGAAGCCTGCTTGCAAAGATTAGGTCCGCGCATTTCGCTTCAGGACACGCACACCCTCGGCCCCGGCGACAATGACTTCGCTGACCAGGTTCAGGAAAAGCCCGTGTTCCACCACGCCGGCCTTCTCGTTGAGTTGGAGGCTCAGCTGTTGCGGATTGGCGATGGGACCGAAATGGCAATCCAGGATGTAGTTGCCTTGGTCGGTCTTCAGGGGAACGCCGTCGCTCGTTTCGCGAAGTTGGGCCCGGCCGCCCAGTTCCGCGATGAAGGCGCTCACGGGACGCATCGCGAAGGGCGCCACTTCCACAGGGACGGGCCAATGCTTTCCGAGTTGTGAGGATAGCTTGGATTCGTCGACTACGATTACCTCGCGGGCGCTGGCTTGAGCCACCACTTTCTCGCGGAGCAAAGCGCCCCCGCCGCCCTTGATCACATTGAGGCGGGTATCCACTTCGTCGGCTCCATCAATGGTGATGTCAATGCTCTCAATGTCGTCAAAGGTGACCAGTGGGATGCCCAAGGTCTCCGCCTCTCCCCGGATGTGGCGCGAGCAGGGTATGCCGCGGACGTCGCTCAGGGAGCCCTCTTTCAACCGCTGGGCTATGCCCCGGACGGCGTGAATGGCCGTGCTTCCGTGGCCGAGGCCAACGACCATCCCGCTTTCCACGAGTTGCACGGCCGTGGCGGCCGCGGACTGTTTGAGTTGGTCAAGATCGGTGGTGTGATTCGCCTGTATTGTCATGGTGTGCACTCGCCGGTTGCATGCGTGCTGAAAAGGCGTTCCTGGGCCGCGCCTCCGCCGCTTGTCCGTTGCTATCCAATGGCGGGCCGCGTGAACAAGCTGCGGCAGCCACGTTCTGTTTGCCGGGCCATCCCTTCGGGATGCGTGTTGGAGCCCCTGGAACACCTCCTGGCGCCGTCAGGCCCAATGAACACGTAAACCTCCCTGAGACGGTTAACAGTTCCCGGCGCTGAATGATTTCCATGGGAGAAAGGGCGGACGATTGTCCGCGAGACAGCGGTTGCGCAAATGGAGTGAAACGCCGGGGGATGCGGGCCACCGGCGTCTCGGCACCGCCTTCTGGAGGGCATTATGGCCCAAACGAACCCGAGAAATCCACATGAGCGCCACCGGAGTTTTTCCCAGCGCGGCCTCGGCCGCGTTTGCGGCCCGCGTAACCCGTTGCGTACAATGGACTTCCCCCAATGAGAGGCTTCCATCGGAATGACAAGCATTCATACACCACCCGTGCGCGTGCTTCCCGAGGAACTCGCCAACAAGATCGCGGCGGGCGAGGTTGTGGAACGGCCTGCGTCCGTGGTGAAGGAGCTTATCGAGAACGCGCTCGACGCCCACGCCACGCGCATCACCGTGCGGTTGGTGGCGGCGGGCCGGCGAACCGTGGAAGTGACGGACAACGGCCACGGCATGTCGGAACAGGACGCCTTGATGGCCATTGAACGTCACGCCACCAGCAAGATTCGCAAGAAGGAAGACCTCGACGCCATCCACACGCTGGGTTTTCGGGGCGAGGCATTGGCCAGTATCGCCGCTGTAAGCCGGTTTGAGCTTCTCACGCGCCGCGAGAAAGATGACGCAGGCACGCGGGTGCGCGTGGATGGCGGGGTACTGCGCGACGTGAGCGAGGCGCCCGCCCCAGTGGGTACCCGGATTGGCGTGCATCGGCTCTACTTCAACACGCCCGCCCGCGCCAAGTTTCTCAAAGGCATTACCACCGAACTCGGCCAAGCCCTGGACGTGCTCCAACGGCACGCCCTTGTGAACACCGGGGTAGCCTGGCAGGTCTACCACAACGATAAGCTCCTACTGGACATCCCGCAGAACGCCACGCTTCGCGAACGCGTGGCCTTGATATGGGGACTGAACTTTCTTCAAGATATGGTCCCTTTCAAGGGCGAACAGGGTGGGATTCAACTCGAAGGCCTTATCGGAACGCCCGCCCTGACGCGATCCCAGCGCACGCATCAGTTCTTCTTTCTCAACCGCCGCCCCATCCAGAATCGCGCCCTACAGTATGGCTTCGAGGACGGATACCGGCAGTTGTTGACCGTGGGCCGGCGCCCCGTGGGCATTGTCATGGTCCAGGTTCATCCCCGCCTGGCTGACGTCAACATCCATCCCGCCAAACGGGAGGTGCGTTTTCGCGACGAACGCCCGATTCGCGACGCGCTGCGCGAGGCCGTGCGCGATTGCTTGTCCAACCTGAGCGGCTCATCCCGGCCGGCAGCGTCAGAGGGTACCGGCCAGACTTCGGGCGGGGGCGCGGCCGAGAAGAACGAGGGGTCCTGGGCGCCCGAAAGGACGCCGCCGGAGCCCCCCGGTGAGAAGAGCGTGGCGCCAGACCAGCCCGTGGAAGAGACGGCGAGCAGCTCGCCCGAAACGAAGTCAGAAGAAGCGCAACCGGCCTCCCCGGAACTACCGGCGGAGCGTGATGCGCCTGCTCCCGGCGGCGCGCAGCCCTCCGGAAAGCAAACGCAGACCGAGTTCTCCGCCGAGGGGATGGAAGAAGACATGCAGGAGGGTGGCTTCGTGGCGCCCGCGGCCATGTACGGCGCCGTGGAGTCTATGGAGGGGGCGCCGATGCAGGTGTTCGACGCGTACCTGCTGGTGCCCGGGCAGGAGCGGTTGCTAATCATCGACCAGCACGCCTTGCATGAACGGCTGACCTACGACGCGCTTAAGAGCGAAATCGAGGACGGCCAGTATCAGGCCCAGCAGCTGGTGGCGCCGATTCTAATCGACGTGCCCCCGTCGCACACGAAGATCCTGGAGCGCAACCTCGAAGTGTTCCAGCAACTAGGGATTGAGATCGAACCGTTCGGCGGCCACACCTTCCAAGTAACCGCCATCTGTCATCTCTACGAAGAGGCCAAGATCCCAGACGCGGTGTATAGCGTCCTTGAGCAGCTTGCCCAAGGCGAACTGTTCGAGCAGCAGGAGTTTCTGGCGAGTCTCCTGCGCCTAGCCGTGCAAGCGTGCCGGGGAAGCGTGAAATCGGGCGATCGGCTCTCGCCGGAGGAGCGGCGGCGGTTGCTTGAAGGCTTTCGGCAGCTTCGACCGCCCTATACTTGTCCACACGGCCGTCCCATCATCACCGAACTGACCCAATGGCAGATGGAAAAGAGTTTTCGGAGGCGGCAGTGACCCACGTTCTGGCGGTTGTGGGGCCTACCGCATCCGGGAAGACCGATTTGGCGGCCGAGCTGGCGGAAGCGCTGGACACCGAGGTCATCAGCGCCGACTCCATGCAGGTGTACTGCGGCATGGAGATAGGCACGGCCCAGCCTTCCCCGGCAGCCCAAGCGCGCGCGCCTCACCATTTCGTGGGATTCCTCGAACCCGGGGAACCGTTCAGCGCCGGCGTGTTCCGGGAGTTGGCCCTGGAGAAAGTGCGGGAATTGAACGCCCGCGGCCGCATCGCCGTTGTGGCGGGGGGCTCGGGGTTGTATGTGCGGGCGCTCATCGACGGGTTGTTCGAGGGACCGGGCCGCGATCCGCACATCCGGCAACGGCTGCATCAAGAGGCGGAAGAGAGGGGACTTGAGCAGCTTTTCGAGCGATTGCGGGAGGTGGACCCCGCCTATGCGGCCGCCATCCTTCCCGGCGACTTGCGGCGGATCGTCCGGGCTCTGGAAGTCCACGAACTCACGGGAACGCCTCTCTCGGAATGGCACGCGCGGCACCAGCAACAAGCGCCGACCCTGAACGCGCTCCAAATCGGCATCGCCATGCCGCGCCCACTCTTGTATGGCCGGATCAATCGGCGCGCGCACCGTATGCTCGAAGCCGGTTTCCTGCACGAGGTGCACCTGCTGCTGCGCGCTGGCCATGAACGCCATCTCGAGCGCATCCGCTCGCTTGGCTACCGGGAGGCCGCGGCGTATCTGGGCGGACGCATGACCCATCAGGGCATGGTGGAGGCCATGAAGCAGAACACGCGCCGCTTCGCCAAACGCCAATTGTCATGGTTCAGAAAAGATACACGGATTCATTGGCTTGAAACCGGCGATCCGCCAAATACCTCTGCTCTACGAGACCAAGCGCTGCGGCTGCTTGACTCGGGCCGTCAAGGAGAGGCCGTGTAAACCGTCTCTTCGGTGATGACGTAATCCACGGGACAATCATGGTGGGATTGCGGCAAGGACCGCGTGATCTGACAAGAATAGGCGAGCCCGATGCTCACCCCGCTGAATTCGGCCAGAAACCGGTCGTAATAGCCTCCGCCCTGGCCTAGACGGCAGCCCTCGGGCGTGAATGCGACGCCGGGCGTGAGCACAACCGCCGGCGACGGCCAGCTCGTAACGGCGGGAGCGCAGGGCGCGGGCTCCAGAATGCCATGGCGGCCCTCCACAAGAGAGGCGAGCCCGTAGAACCGATGCCACGAGAGATCGCCGCCGGGCAACGAGCGCGGGACAAGGACAAAGCGGTCTTCTTCGGCGAGTTGGCTAAGCAAATCACGCGTGCCGGCCTCGTCGCCGGGGATGGACACATAGGACAAGACGGCGGCAGCCCGTTGGAAGAAGGACAACGACCGGAGATGCTTCGCAATGGCCTCATCGGCGGAGGCGCGTTGGCGGATTGGCAGCGCCCGGCGTTTTGCGCGGTAGTGGCGGCGCAGGGCGCTCTTGGTCATGGCGTGTTCGTGCGACATCGATCTTGAAAAGGGTAATTCGGAGTTGGTTCAGAGTATGTTGACAGACCCTTTATTAGAA
>PUOI01000469.1 GCA_003552765.1 Candidatus Hydrogenedentota bacterium
CCCCGCGCCCGCGACGTGGGCGATGGCGCCGTCGAACACTTGCCGCTGTTCAGTGTCGGTGTTAAAGCCGTCGTAGATGAAATGATTCACGAGCCGCCCGGACTGGGAAATGCCAAAGATGTAGGCGTGGTCCGCCGCGCCCGCGATCGGGTTCGCGTCCTCTTCCGAATACTGGAAGAAGGACACCGCGTCGCGAATGGCCGCGAGTCCCAGCCCCATCACGCGCGGATCCTGGGCCGTGTACACCACGTCGTAGAGCCAGCCCGGCTCGAGCCCGTCCTCGACGTATATGCTGGACGCGTCCGGAATCACCTCGCCATCTTCGTAGCGGGCAAAGGCCCACGCGTCGCGGGGAATCTCTTCGCCGGGATCGTCACGGGTGGGTCGTTTGGTGACGGTGGCGTCGGGGTCATCCTTGTCCACGGTGGGATACGCGTTGGCCACGCCCCAAGGGCTCCAGCCGAAGGTCCAGCTATACTCGGGCTCGTCCACCGAGATTTCGAGATGAATCTCACCCCTGACCGGTTCGCCATCGGGATGCCGCGCCACGGGTACATCGATTTCCAGCCGGTTCTCGCCATCCTCCTGCACGTCCGTGTTCCAGGCGCACCACAACAGCGTGTAGCCTTCGCGCAGCAAGAAGCCGTTGCCCGCGTGTTCTTCTGTGCGGGGCGTGTTCGTGCGTTCGCCTTCGTTGAACGACCACAGCGACAGTTTGTTGCCCCGGTTGTCCACGTCGTACAGGATGCGCCGGTTGCCGCGCGAGGGGTCCTCCGGTTTCAGCATGAAGAAATCGCTGGAGAATTCCACCAGGCCGTCCTCGTTTCGCGGCGCAAGCTGCAAATCCGTGATGCGGTCATTGGCGGGATCCCCGGGATCCACGGCGAAATGCAACCGGCCCTCGATAAACTCGTAGGGGCCGGTTGCGCCAAAAGGCCTGCCGTCCGCGAACGCCCCTTGCCCGGTCACCTCGACGTCCACCACCTCGCCGTGGGCGGTGTTCAGGGCAAGGAGGGACAGCATGAGACCGCACACCAACCCCGTGCATGAGACTGTCAAACAGCGTTTCATTGCGCAGCTCCTTTCATGTGGTTGATTGCTTGTGGTCCACCGCAGTGTGCGGAGGAGACAGCGCGCTCAATAGCCCGCTGCTTGCCCGTCGTGCCGCATTTCACTGGCTCCGAAGTAGACGCCGGTTTCGGGATCACGCCGGATGGCTTGATACCCCCCAAAGAAATCGTCGCTGCTTACCGTGTGGCCCCGCCGCCGGAGTTCCGCGCGGACGGATTCCGGGATACGGCTCTCAAGGGCGAGCACGCCGCCGTCCGTCATGACTTGGCCCGTGGGCTGGCTGCTGCCGGAATGCGCGTAGCGCGCGGCGTCGCCGGCTTCCTGAAGGTTCATGCCGAAATCGATGATGTTGCACAGCACCTGCACGTGGCCCTGGGGTTGCACGGGGCCGCCCATGACGCCGAAACTCATGTAGGGTTCCCCATCTTTCATGACGAAGCCCGGTATGATGGTGTGGAAGGGCCGCTTGCCCGGCTCGTAGACATTGGCGTGGTCTTCCTCCAAGGTGAACCCCGCTCCCCGGCATTGCAAGGGAAAGCCCAATCCGTCTGGGACCATGCCGCTGCCCATGTTCAGGAAGATGCTCTGAATGAGCGAGACCATGTTGCCTTCGCCGTCCGCCACGGTCAGGTAGACGGTGTCGCCTTCCTCCAACGCGGGAACGCCCGCGTCCACCTCGGCGCGCGCCTGGTCCATGTCGATGTGTTCCCGCCGCTCGGCGGCGTACTCCTTCGACAAGAGCCACTCCAGGGGGATGTCATGGAAATCGGGGTCCGCGTAATGCTGGGCGCGATCCGCGAAGGCGAGCTTCTTGGCCTCGGCGTGGACGTGGAGATAATCCGCGCTGTTGTGTCCCATGGCGGCCAGGTCGTAGCCCTCCAGGATGTTCAACATTTGCAGCGCCGCGATGCCTTGTCCGTTGGGCGGGAGCTGAAAGATGTCGTAGCCCCGGTAATTGACCGACACCGGATCCAGCCACGTGCTCTCGTGGGCTTCCAGGTCCGCCTTGCGCAGGTGCATGCCCGTCCGTTCCGCGTAGGCGTCAATGATTTCGGCGATCTCGCCTTCGTAAAAGGCGTTGCGGCCGCCCTCGGCGATGAGACGGTAGGTGCGGGCGAGATCCGGATTGTGGAACACCTCGCCTTCGCGCGGCGCCCGGCCATCTAGGGTGAAGGTCTCCAGAAAGTTCCCGAGATCCGCGATCTCGTCCTCGTTGGCGGTCAAACGCTCCACCGCGCCCTGCCACTGGTGGGCGATGGTCTGCGGCACGGGGACGCCGTCCTCCGCATAGGCGATGGACGGCGCCAGCAGGTCCGGCATGGGCAAGGCGCCGAAGCGTTCGTGCAACTCGAACCAGCCATCCACCGCGCCCGGAACGCTCACTGACAGCGGGCCATGGGTGGGTATGAACTCCCGGTCCCCAAGCGCTTCCCGCAAGTGCTCCCGCGTTAGCCCCATGGGCGAACGGCCGGACGCGTTCAGGCCATGCAGCTCGCCGGATTCGGCGTCCCACACAATGGCGAAGAGATCGCCGCCCACGCCGTTCATGCCCGGTTCGACCAAGCCGAGACACGCGTTGGCCGCGATGGCGGCGTCCACCGCGTTCCCGCCTTGCTTGAGAATGTCCAAGGCCACCTGCGTGGCGAGGGGATGGCTCGTGGCCGCCATGCCGTTTCGAGCGATGACCTGGCTCCGGC
>PUOI01000232.1 GCA_003552765.1 Candidatus Hydrogenedentota bacterium
GTTACGCCCTGGTGGCTTTCGGAACCGAGCGGCATGAACTCGAGGCCGCGTTCAAATACGCAATCATGAGCACGCTGGGCAGCCTGGCGGTCCTGTTGGGCATCGGGATACTCTACAGCTACACCTCCACGCTGAACATGGCCGACATGGCCCAGGTATTGCGCGGGCACGAAGGGGCCGCCATCCCCACGCTGGCGGGTGTCCTGTTTGTTACGGGGTTCGGGTTGAAAGCCGCGCTCGTGCCGTTCCACGCCTGGCTGCCCGACGCCCATCCATCCGCGCCCGCACCCATTTCGGCCATGCTGTCCGGCGTATTCATTAAATCACTCGGCGTGTACGCGCTGTGCCGCGTGGTGTTTGGCGTACTGGGCATGCCGGAGCCGCTGCTGTCGGTGCTGCTGGCGCTCGGGGCGCTATCGATGCTCGTGGGCGTCTTCTTGGCCGTGGGACAGTGGGACTTCAAGCGGCTGCTCGCCTATCACTCGATAAGCCAGATCGGCTATGTCGTGCTGGGCATCGGCCTCGCTACCCCGCTCGGTCTTGTCGGCGGCCTGTTCCATCTGTTCAACCACTCCATCTTCAAGTCGCTGCTGTTTCTCAACGCCGGCGCGGTGGAATGGGCCACCGGCACGCGCGACCTGCGGCAAATGGGGGGGCTCAGACGCCGGTTGCCGGTCACAAGCGGCACGACGCTCGTCGCGTCCATGTCCATTGCCGGCATTCCGCCGTTCAACGGATTCTGGAGCAAACTTATCATCATCCTCGCCGCTGTCGAAGCGCAGCGGTACGGCTATGCGGTGTGCGCCGTCGTGGTGAGCGTCTTGACCCTGGCGTCGTTCATGAAAGTATTGAAGTACGCGTTCCTTGGCGCCACCCCCGAGCGGTGGAAGAATGTGCGCGAGGTCCCGCATCTGATGAAAGCCGCCATGATTGTGTTGGCGGTGATCTGTGTGGTGGGCGGCGCGTTGCTATTGCCCGCGGTGGGTGAGCCCTATCTGAGCTCGGCCGCCGAAGTGTTGAAACCGGGGCTTTGGGTCGCTGACTGAGATCTTACGGAGGACTGGTAGATGAAAAGCATGGGTGTCATGTTCATCGTCGCCTTCATTGTATGGCTCTTGCTGACGTGGCCGGTCCAGTGGCAGGACGCTGCGGTTGGACTTCCGGTCGCGGCGTTGGTGGCGTATCTGACGGGCGATCTGTTTCTGCAGCGGCCGCATTTGGCGGGGCACGGGAGACGGTACGTCTACCTTGTTCTGCACTATTTGCCCGTGCTCGCCTGGGAATGCGTTAAAGCCAATATCGACGTGGCGTTGCGCGTGTTGAATCCCGCGCTTCCCATCCGCCCGGTCATTGTGAAAGCGCCCGTCACGCTCGAATCCGACACGGCGCTCACATTTCTCGCGAACTCCATTACACTGACGCCGGGGACGCTGACGGTGGACATCGACAAAGAGGCGGGTTTGATGTACGTGCATTGCATCGCCGTGCCGGAAGAAGACCGGGAAAGCTTGACACGGCGTATTGTGGGACGTTTTGAGCCAATCTTGAAACGCGTATTCGAGTAGGAGGATCCCGATCATGTGGTCATGGCGTGTGCCCATCGGCGCGGCGGTGTTGGCGGCGGGCCTCGCCTATGTGCTTGTGCAGCCCCCGCCGTTCCCCTTGCCCGAGGGGATCGCTTACCCGGCTCTGGTGGCGCGGGCGCTGGGCGTGCTGGTGCTGGCGGCGGCGCTATGTCTGTTCCGCCTGTTTGGCGGACCCACGGCGGCGGACCGCATCGTGGCGATCGACATGCTGGGGATCCTTATTGCCGGATTGTGCGCCATTCTGGCCGCGGCGACGGGCCACGGATGGTACGTGGACATCGCCATCGCGTGGGCGCTCCTGAGTTTCATCGCGGCCTTGGCGCTAGCGAAGCATCTGGAAGGGCGCGCATATGATGACTGACGTGCTAACCATCCTTGGCTGGTGCATCATCGCCGTCGGGCTGTTCTTCGATCTTGTCGGCTGCCTGGGGCTGGTGCGCCTGCCGGATGTCTACAACCGCTTGCAAGCGGCCACCAAGTGCGTCACGTTGGGAACCTGCGCCGTTCTACTCGGGGTGTTTGTCATCCAAGGGATATCGGCGGCGGGTCTCAAGGCATTGCTGTGCATTGTGTTCGTGGTTCTGACGGCGCCGGTCGGGGCGCATGCCATCGCACGAGCCGGCCATCGCGCGGGCGTCAAGCCCACCGAGCGCATGGTGTGGGACGACTACGCCGATGCGCAAGGTCTTGAACCGAAGCCCCCGGCGCAGAGCGGAGAGAGCGATCATGAAGAAGCCTAAGGTGCGCGAGCTGGGCGAGGCCATTCGGGCGGTCATCCGCGGACCCTACACCACGCGGTTTCCGGCGGAGGACCATACGCCCCACCCGAATTTCCGCGGACAGCCCGAATTCCATGCGGCCCACTGCGTGGGATGCCTGGCCTGCGAGCAAGTGTGTCCCGTGGAGGCCATCGCCCACGAGGACCGCCTCGGCGGCGCGAACGGCCCCATGCGCACGATGATTCACTACACGGACACCTGCATCTTTTGCGGCCAATGCGAGGACGTGTGCATCGCCGAACCCAAAGGCATCACCTTGACGAACCAGTGGGAACTCTCGTTCTTTGACCGCCGGGAGGCGTGGGAGAGCATAGAGAAGCGGCTCCAATGCTGCGACCGATGCGGCGCGGCCGTGGCGTGCACGGATCATCTGCGATGGCTCGCGGATCGCCTTGGCGAA
>PUOI01000638.1 GCA_003552765.1 Candidatus Hydrogenedentota bacterium
ACCGCCAGCCTTCCATCAGCAGCGCCTCCGCGCGCTCGGACAAAAGCCGGCGGCATTCTTCCTCCGTGTATGGCGTCGCCGTTTGCGGGGCGACATACGTGCCCGCGCCTTGTTTCTTGTAGAGAAGCCCGGCGGTTTCCAATTCGCGGTAGGCGCGAACCACGGTGTTTGGATTCACCAAGAGCTGTTGCGCCAATGCGCGGACCGAAGGCATTTCCGTCTCCGGCGTCAGCCTGCCCGAGGCGATGAGGTGGGTGATTTGCTGGGTAAGCTGACGATAGATGGGGACGCCGTCGGTTTGGTTGATGGAGAGATGGAGCATGGGAGTTTGGACCTCCATACCGTTTGACTGTGTACTGTATCGATACTTTAACACGGTTTGGACCCCGTGTCAACCCCCTTGATCGCCATCGAAGGGTGAATACTTCGTATCGCCGCCTCCATACGCCCTTCTTGCCGGCAAGATGCCGGCGTTACGAGTAATTCCCCCTTTGAAGGGGGTGGCCCGTAGGGCCGGGGGATGTAAACGCCCCGCACACCGCTCCATCCCGCGAGTGAGAGCGGAGGGGGGCAATGCGGACGGGTGTGGGATGGATGGGCGGTTTAGCGGGTGAGGGCGTCGACGGCGTTTAGGTAGCGTTCCCGTTCCGATTCAAAGCTGTAGTGGTCAAAGAACTGGCGAGCGGCGCGTGCAGTGGCCAAGCGTTCTTCGGGATGTTCGTACAGGTGGTTGATGGCTTCCGCCAGCGCTTGCGGATCCTCGGCTGGCGCGAACCGGACCATGGGTTCTTGGAAATAGTGTTGAATGGTGGGGGTGGGCACGGTGATGACGGGAATGCCGAGCCAGATGTATTCCAGCAGTTTGGTGGGCAACATGAGCTGGGTGGCGATGCTGTTCCGCGACGGGACGATGCCCAAGGAGGCCCCGCTCAGCATGTCCGGGAGCTGGACCGTGGGAACGAAACCGCCGCTGAAGCAGACGCGATGCGCGACATTGAGTTGCTCCGAGAGTTCGACCAATTCGGAACGGAATTCCCCGTCGCCTATGATGTCGAATCGGAGTTCGGGAATACGGTCCCCGAGTTCGGCCACCGCCTGAATGGCCACATCGATCCCCAGACGCCGGGCCAGGGCCCCGTGGTACACCAAGCGGAACGTTTCGCCGTTGCCGGGCGGCTCCTCCGGCAAGGGCGTTTCGGGGAAGAGGGCGGGATCCGGCAGATTGAGGGTAACGGCCGATTTGTCTTTCCGCAATCCGTTTTCCAGGAGCCGCTCCCACTTTGTGTGTTCGGTGGTGATCACAAAGCCCGCCAGTTTCATGCACACCCATTCCTCGAAGAACAGGCAGCGGATCATCCATTGCTTGGGGCCCACATTGAACCGCTCTTGATATATCTCCGGCATGGTGTCGTGTATATCGAGCAGGTTGCCAACCCCCATGAGGCGCAGTGGCAATGCGCTCATGAGCAGAAAGTTTGGCATATTGTTGATGTGGATCAGGGCGTACTTGGCGCCGGACAGATGGTTCTTTAGGAGTTTTCCGGCGCATCGAAAGGCGAACTTCACGTAGTCCAGAATGATGGCAAGCTTGCCGGTGCGGTCGTAGGTGCGTTCTTGCAGGTGGAAAATGCGCACGTGCTCGCTGGCGTCTTCCTTATGCCCATTCCGGGGAATGAGGCAGTAGAGGTCAACGGCATAGCCCGCGTTAACAAGAGCAGCCACATGGCGGCGCACGCGCGGATCGGAGTCGTAAAACGTATAGGCCACCATGGCGATTCGTTTGGGGGATTCCAAAATGGGGCGTGGTCCTTTTTTGTTAAACCTGGCGGTTCGAGGGGCCGGGCGAAGTGTAGCGAATTGCGGCCCCGGAAACAATTCAATCCGTAGCGCGCTTGCCTTGGGCGCGGCGCCGGGTTACACTGAGGGTGTGCGCAGCGGACCCTATGGAACGAGTGAGGTTATATCATGTCGCCACCAAGACGAAAGCCGCTTTTGAGGCGGAAACGCAATCCGAAAAAGAAGATGGACATCCTCGCGGAGGTTGAGCGCAACCGCTCGGAGCGCGCGGCGGGTTACCGGGAGAAAGCGCTCGCGCTGTTTCCCCATGTGTGCGCGCGTTGCGGGCGGGAATTCTCGGGCAAGGACTTGCGCGAACTCACCGTGCATCATAAGGACCACAATCACATGAACAACCCGCCGGACGGCAGCAACTGGGAGCTGCTCTGCCTGTACTGCCACGATTACGAGCACGATGGCCGCACGCGGGGCGTTTCCCAAGGGGCGGCCGAGCGCTATGGAGAGGGAGCGATGGGCCACCACGCCTTCGAGGGCTTGAAGGACCTGGTCGCGCCGGACGAGGAGGAGGATGCGGGGAAAGAGGAATAGCGCTGACGGGACGTTTGTCTATTGGGAACAGCCGATACGTTTACGCATAGCGTCCGGTAATGTGCCGAAACCGGATCACCAGCAATTCCCAAAACATGCGGCTGGCGTCGGTGAGCGCGTTGACCCGGGTAAGGGGACAGTTGATCCATCGAACCGGCACTTGGTCGATGCGCAATTTATGCTTGCGCGCGATGAAAAGCAGTTCCACGTCGAAACTGAAGTGGTCGATGGTCTGGCGGGGAAAAACGACCTGCACCGCCCGGCGGGGAAACCCCTTGAACCCGCATTGGCTATCGGGGATCCCCCATAATCCGCAGCACTGCACCATGAGGCTGAAGATCCTCCCCATCTTCGCGCGGTACCACGGCTGCGGGACTTC
>PUOI01000003.1 GCA_003552765.1 Candidatus Hydrogenedentota bacterium
CATTTGGCTGGCGGAAACGCGCGGCGAGCTGGACAAGGCCGCCGCGAAGCAGATGATTGGCCATCTCCGGGAGATTCCGGGCAAAATTCAGCAAATCCTGGACAATCAGGACGATATCAAGCGGTGCGCCGAGGATCCCAAGTACCGTGACGCGCAAAGCGCCCTGTATCTCGGCCGGAGCTACAATTTCCCCAGCGCCCTTGAGGGTGCGCTCAAGCTGAAGGAAATCAGCTACATCCATGCCGAAGGGTATGCCGCCGGTGAGATGAAGCATGGTCCCATCGCGCTGGTGACCGATGAGTTGCCGGTGGTCTGCGTCGCCGTCAAGGGGGAGACCTACGAGAAGATGGTCTCCAACATCCAGGAAATCCGCGCCCGCAGCGGCATCGTCTTGTCCGTGGGCACCGAAGGCGACACCCAGATTGAGCAACACAGCGACGACGTGCTGTACGTGCCAGAGTGTTACGAGCCGTTCAGCCCCATCGTGGTCGCCGTGCCCCTGCAATTGTTCTCGTACTACGTGGCGGCCAATCGCGGCTGCGACGTGGACCAGCCCCGTAACCTGGCCAAGAGCGTCACCGTGGAGTAAGACTCCGGCGGTACGCCTCTAAGAAGACCCTCTAGGGGGGATTCTTTCGATATCAACGTCCGTATAGGGCGATTGTGGGATTGCGCCGGGATCGCCTTTCCTCTCACGGGGAAAGGCGGCCCGGCCCTTTTTGACTCTCGCTCTTTTGTAACCCTCGAAAGTCATCAGGCAATCTAGCGAGCCTCAGCTCAAGGAACTCTCTTCACGATGCAATCCGGCGTTTCCATTCGTAATCTCGCCATCGTGGCCCATATCGACCACGGCAAGACCACGCTCATCGACGCGATCTTTCGCGCTACCCACACCTTCCGGGAAAATGCCCGGGTCCAAGAACGCGCCATGGACAGCGGCGCGTTGGAGCGGGAGCGCGGCATCACCATTCGCTCGAAACATTGCGCCGTGGATTGGGGAGATTACCGGATTAACATCGTGGATACGCCGGGGCATGCCGATTTCAGCGGCGAGGTGGAGCGGGTCTTGTCCATGGTGGACTCGGTGATCTTGCTCATCGACGCCAACGAAGGCCCCATGCCGCAGACGCGCTACGTGCTCATGCGGGCGCTGAAACTCGGCATGCGGCCGTTGGTCGTGGTCAACAAGGTGGACCGTCCCCAGGCGGATCCCCAGGAGGCCGTCAACAAGACCTTCGACTTGTTCCTCGAACTCGGCGCGAGCGATGAGCAGGCGGATTTCCCCGTCCTCTATGGTTCGGGCCTTGGGGGCTGGATCGTGCGCGATCTCGACAGCGCCGAGCCCCGTGACAACATGGACGCGCTCCTCGAAACCATCGTCTCCAAGGTTCCGCCTCCGCCCGCCGAAGAAGACGCGCCGTTCCGCATGCAAGTGAGCACGCTGGGCTGGCGCGACCACATCGGCCGCCTGGCCTGTGGCCGCGTGCTTGAGGGCCGGCTGCGCAAGGGGGATACGTTCAACCGCGTCTCGACCCACCGCACCGGCCCCGCCGCCAGCGATCCGTGGGAAGTCACGAATGTCGCCGCCGAGCGTTGCGTGCATCTCTGGGTGACCCGGGGGATGGAGCCCGTCGAGGCGGACGAAGTGCGCGCGGGCGACATCGTCTGGATAGGCGGCGCCAAGGACGTTACGCTGGGCGATACGCTGGCCTGTCCGTCCTTGGAGGACCCGGCCTTTCCCCCGCTTGAGATTGAAGAACCCACGGTGAGCATGTACTTTCTCGTGAATAGCGGACCCATGGCGGGCAAGGAAGGGACGCCGGTCACCCTGCGGCAGCTCAAGGAGCGGCTCGACAAGGAACTGCGCACCAACGTGGCCTTGCGCGTCGAGGACCTGGGCCGGCCCGACGGCGTGAAGGTCTCCGGACGGGGCGAACTGCACCTCGGCATACTCATTGAGGAAATGCGCCGCGAAGGCATGGAGCTGTGTGTGTCCTGTCCCGAGGTCATCACGCAGCGGGACGAACACGGTCACCTTATGGAGCCCATGGAGGAGGTGGTGATCGACGTGCCGGGCGTTTATCAGGGCGCCGTCATCGAAACCCTCGCCCAACGCAAGGCGGAACTCACGGAGATGCATCACGAGCGCAACGGCCTTGTGCGGCTTATCTTCCAAATGCCCACGCGCGGCCTCATCGGATACCGCAGCGAGTTTCTCACCGACACCCGCGGGCTGGGCGTCATGTCCTCCCGCTTCAACGGTTACGGCCCGTGGCGCGGGGAGATCGTATGCCGCAATCGCGGTTCCATGATCAGCATGGAAGAGGGCGAGGCCACCAGCCACAGCCTCGAAAACCTCCAGAATCGCGGGTTGTTGTTCATCGCCCCCATGGAACGTGTGTATACCGGTATGATTGTGGGCGAGAACAGCCGCCCCGGCGACTTGCCTTGCAAGCCCACCAAACGCAAGGCGCTCACGAACCACCGCGCGGCCGGGAAGGACCACGAGACCGGTCTGGACACGCCCCGCCGGTTGACCTTGGACGCCGCCCTGGAATGGATCGCTCCGGACGAACTGGTCGAGGTCACCCCTTCCTCCATCCGCGTCCGCAAGGCCATCCTCGACACCGAGGAACGCAAGCGCGAAGAAAAACGCACTGCCGGAAAAGCGGGGTGAATCCCGGAACCATCGCCCTTTTCATCCTCGCCCCATGGCCTGGAGGCAAGACCGGGCCTTTGGGCGGAAAGCGAAGACGGCGCCTCGTGCTTGACGCGCGTGGCTTTGGGCGGTAAGCTTTTGAGTTCATGAACGCTTCAACGATCACCATGGACATGGCGCGGGAACTGGCGCCGCACCGGCCCGCGGACGGACACAAGGGCACATTCGGCCACGTTTTCGTCCTTGCGGGGGCGCTGGGGTTCAGCGGCGCGGCGAAGCTGGTGGGCGAAGGGGCGAGCCGTTCGGGGACGGGATTGGTCACGCTAGGTGTTCCGGCTTCCTTGGCGTCAGCCATGGCGGCGGCGCTGCTCGATATCATGTATCATCCCTTGCCCGCCACGGAGGACGGAACGCTCGCGGAAGCCGCGCTGGAACCGGCCCAGGCCTTCGCGCGGGACAAGGACGCGGTTGTTTTGGGACCTGGGTTGACGCAGCACGCGGGCGCCCGCGCTTTCGTCCAGGACTTTGTGGCGCCCTGTGAGCCGCCCCTTGTGATCGACGCGGACGGCCTGAACAATTTAGCGGGAAATACCGCCCTCTTGGCGCAGCGTTCCGTTCCGGCGGTGCTCACCCCGCATCCCGGCGAAATGGCCCGCTTGACAGGGCTGGACACGCGCGCCGTGCAGCAAGATCGGGCCGGCGTTGCACAACGCTTCGCGGATACGTATAACAGTGTGGTGGTCTTGAAGGGTTACGAGACCGTGGTGGCGGCGCCGGATGGGGAGTGCGCCGTCAACACGACGGGAAACGCGGGGCTTGCCAAAGGCGGCGCGGGAGACGTGCTAGCCGGTCTTATAGGAGGGTTGCTGGCGCAGGGCATGGCGCCATTCGCCGCGGCCGGGCTTGGGGTTTTTGTGCATGGGCTGGCGGGCGATGTGGCGGCGGACCAGTACACGCAGCGCGGGATGACGGCCCGCGAACTGCTTGCGGCATTGCCCCAGGCGTGGACCATCCTGGAACAGAAGGGGACTCATTGAAACGCATTGAAGACATCGGCGAGTTTAAGCTCATCGAGCGGCTAGCCCGCTTTCTTCCCAGCACGCCGACCGTGGTCGAAGGGATAGGGGACGACTGCGCCGTGGTGCGCCTGTTTGGGCATCAGCTCATGGTCACCTCCGATCTCTCGGTGGAAAACACGCATTTCCGGCGCGATTACGCCCATCCCGAGGAGATCGGCTGGAAGGTGGCGGCGTCGAGTCTCAGCGACATCGCGGCGATGGGGGGCACGCCATTGTTTGCGCTCACTTCGCTGTCTTGTCCCAGCGACACCCCGATTATCTTTCTCGAACAGATGTATCAGGGGATTAGCAATCTGCTTTCGCGTTACGGCGTCGTTGTCATTGGCGGCGACACCACGCGGTCTCCCGAACTCATCAGCATAGACGTCACGGTGTTTGGCGAGGTTTCCGGCAACCGCTTTCTCCGCCGCCGGGGCGCGCAAATCGGGGACCTGTTGACCGTTACGGGCTTCTTGGGCGAATCCGCCGCGGGCTTGGACGCGCTACGCCACGGCCGTGACGCCCATCAACTCAAGGAGGAGCACCTGCGGCCCAAGCCGCGCATCCTCGAGGGGTTATGGCTAAGCGGCAGACCGCAGGTCCACGCCATGCTGGACATCAGCGACGGCCTCTACCAAGACGCGGGCCATCTGGCCAAGCCGGGCCGCCTCGGCATCAACGTGGACCCCAGCCGATTACCCCTGTCGGACGCATTCAAGGACTATTGCGAACGGTGGGACTTGGATCCCATCGACACCGCGTTGAGCGGCGGGGAGGATTACGAGCTGCTGTTCGCCACCGATTCGGGGGAATGCACCCAGATCATGCACGCGTTTCGTCAAGAGTTCCGGACTCCCATAACGGTCATCGGGGAGTTTACGGACGCGTGGACGGGCGTCCGGATACAGGGCCAGAAACGCGAAGGAGGCGGCTACAACCACTTCATGCACGGTCCGGAGGATCGGCGTGACGCCGGGGAATGACGTAACCAACCGATTGTCATGTATGAGCTAATTTTTCAGGTATGGCCTTACATCACCGCCCTGGTGACGCTGGTGCTGATGCTGGGCACGGCGGGACACGCCATTCTCTACAAGGAAGACACGCGGGCGGCGGTCGGGTGGGTCGGCGTCATATGGCTCGCGCCCCTTATTGGCTCCATCCTCTACGTACTGCTGGGCATTAACCGGATTAGCCGCCGGGCCGCTATCTTGCGCGGCTCGGATCCCCCTTTCTATACGTCGCAGTCCGCGAATTTCGCGTGTTCCCGGCAAGACCTGCTGGACGCCCTTCCCCCCGGCAAGGACCACGTCGCCGCCATTCAGTCGCTCGTGGGCAGGCTGACCTCGCGCCCGCTGGTTCACGGAAACCGTTTCACTCCGTTGGAAAACGGCGACGCGGCCTATCCGGAGATGCTGGCCGCCATCGATGGGGCGAAGGAGTCGATCAGTCTGACGACCTTCATTCTGGACAACGACGCGATGGGGCGGCGGTTTGGAGAAGCCCTATGGCGCGCCATGCAGCGCGGCGTGGAAGTCCGGGTTCTCATCGACGCCATTGGCGCGCGCTACTCGTTTCCGCCGTCCGTGCGGTTCTTGCGCAGGTGGGGCATTCCGGTCGCGGTGTTCATGCCCTCCTTTGTGCCCATCTGGACGCCGTTCATGAATCTGCGCAGCCACAAGAAGATCCTCGTGGTGGACGGACGGCTCGGATTCACGGGCGGGATGAACATACGCAGCAATAACATGGTCGCTCAGAATCCGCCCCACCCCGTGAAAGACCTTCACTTCCGGGTGGAGGGACCCGTGGTGAGCGAGTTGCAGGAAGTATTCGTGGAAGACTGGACCTACACCACGGGGGAGAAACTGGAAGGAGCCCCCTGGTTTCCCAACCTTGACTCCAAGGGCATGGCTCTCGCCCGGGGGATCACCGATGGCCCGGACGAGGACATTGATAAGCTGCCGCTCACGCTCATGGGCGCTCTATCCACCGCCGAGGAGAGCGTGCGCATTGTGACCCCCTATTTCCTGCCCGACCACGCCCTGATCAACACGATCAACGTTACGGCCATGCGAGGGGTTTCCGTCGACATTATGCTCCCCGAGAAGAACAACATCCGCATGGTGCAATGGGCCTGCAATCCGCATCTCGAACTTATTCTCGGCTCCGGCGTCCGCGTGTGGTTCACCCCGCCCCCGTTTGATCACACCAAGCTCATGATCGTGGACAACACATGGACCCTCTTGGGCTCGGCCAACTGGGATCCTCGCAGCCTGCGCTTGAACTTTGAGTTCAATGTGGAGTGTTACGACGCGGAACTGGCGCACACGCTGAACCAGCACATCACCGATAAGCTGTCCCAAGCCCGTCAAGTGACCAAGGAAGACCTCGCGAATCGTGCTCTCCCCCTAAAACTGCGGGACGGTGTCGCCCGCCTGTTCACGCCCTACCTGTAAGGGGTGTTTCAAGCCTTGGAGCCTCTTGCGGAAGTAAGGCTTGGCCGTGGTTCTTCTCTCGAAAAACGATAGCGCAAAAGCAACAGCGGGTCCTCAAGCATCCATTCAACACGAGCGTCTGGTGGGGCATATCCCGCGCGATTCCACCGCCATCCGGCATAGAACTTCTGCACGAGGCTCGTCTCGTACGGTTTTTCGGGGAGAGCCCGCGCATTGCAGGCGGCCTAAGCCAACCTGCAATGCGCGGGGATGCGCCTAGAAAGAGATCAGCCACGGTCAACGCGCAAACTCCATCTCTTGTAACAGATCATTAGCCCGCCATCGGCAGGAGGGCCCGCTTTACCGGCCGCCGCGGCCGCCACCGGGTCCACCGCGGCCCCCGAGGCCCGGAATGCCCGCGCCGCCACGGCCCCCGCCAAAGAGATCCGTGGACTGGGCCTCGTTCAGGGACTCGACCAACGCCCGCGCCTCAGCTTCGTCAGTGATGCCATATTGCTCGGCGACTCTCAGCACGTTGTGCTGTTGCTGCTCTTCGATGAGGTTGCGCACCTCGCGCCCGGCGTCGCGCATCTCCGTCATCAGTTCATCCCGCGTTGCGTCTTCCGCGCCGCGCATCTGCTCGCGCAGTTCCATGATGTACTCGCTGTATTCCGCCACGGCCGTCATCCGGTCCCTCGACTCGGGGTCGTCAGCAGTTTGGATTGCTTCGTTCATGCGGCTTCGCATATCTTCCCGCATATCGTTCATGCGGTCCTCCCACTCTTGCCGTCTTGCTTCGCGCCGCTCTTCGCGCTCTTCCTCGCTCATGCGGACATCATCCGCGCGATCTTCAGCCATTTGCTGGCGCCAATCCATAGCGGCCTCCCGCTGGGGGCCATCTTCGCGCCCTGGCCTCTCCATCGGGGCATCGTCAACGCCGGCAAAGGCTTCCCAATCCGTTGGGCCGCCCCCGTCTTGCGCGCCGGCCGCGCCCGAACTGCCCTGGCCATCGTCAAGCGTGGCGTGCAGACGGTTCAAGCGATCTTCGAGGTGGTTGTTTTGCTGGGCCAGCCGCTCGGCGCGCCGCTCCGTGGCGGCCAAGGCCTCTTGGGTTTGGTCGGCCAGCCTCAGACTGTTCCGGTGCTCCGCCCGAAGCTGTTCCATCTCGCCGCTCAGACGGCTTTGGGATACTATGGTCCCCGCGATAGCTCCCAGTGACAGTGTGGCAATGGCCACTATGATGCTTTTCGTCATGACATGCTTCCTCTTTCCTGGTAAGGGCGTTATTGCCGTTTTCGCCTTGCCGCGAACCACTTCGCGCCTTTATCCGATTAAACCCCGCCCCCGCCCGGGAAGTTCCCATCCCATTTCGCCGGATTGGGGCGCGGGTCTTGCGGGGGCGCATGAGGCGCCAGTACAATGATGGGCCATACGCGCGTGGGGCAATCCCGCCTCCTGTGTTCCCGCTACAACTCCGTGCGGCTGATACTCCATCAGCCCCTTGTCCGGGGACGGTGCGCCTGCCAAACGCTCCCTGGCAGGGCGGCGGGAGCACGTATAGTCCACGGATCGTCCAGGAACGCCGAGGCTGTCTGGATTAGCATATTGAGGTTACCGGTTTGAGCACAGCGTCTGAGTTGTCACCCCCGAAAGCAGCGTCTCCAAATATTTTGCCCGATGACAAGAATGTAAGACGATTTGTCTTCATTGCGCTTCTCCTCATTGGGCTTTTGGGCCTAAGCCTAAGGGTTTACAAACTGGACGCCTCGTTATGGACAGATGAGATGCATACCTTCGATAGGGGAGGCGGCTCGTTTCTGTTTAGTCTTAACGTGACGGCATACCCTTTAATCAATGTGCTTGCCCATTGTGCCCGCCAAGCAGGCGACAGCGCGTGGATTCTTCGGCTGCCAGCACTGGCGTCTGGACTAATTTCCATGGGACTTGGATTCATTCTCGCCAGCAGAGCCGCCAATTGGCGCGCCGGTCTTCTTACAGCTCTCCTTATGGCGATATCCGTGTCTTTCGTCGAGTATAGCCAAGAGGCGCGGTACTACAGTCACGTGGCGTTATTCGTCTTGGCGATGGCTGTTTTCGTGGACTACGCGCGCTGCTCCAACAATCCCTTGCCGTATATCGCCGTTGCGATTGCTGTGTTCTTCGGCTGTTTGACCCATCTATTCTTTGTCCCCTTCGCCCTCGCGTTTGCCGCCGTAAGCGCTGGCCTGAGCGCGGTGTTCCTTATTTGGTCTTATGGCGTCACGTATGCACTCCGAAGCATAGCCTTGGTTCTCGTGTTGGCAAGCGGTTTCAGCGCGTTCTTCGTAACGGATCATATGCAGAACGAAGGAGAGAATCTTCTGGAACAAGTCGCGCCAGCTCCTCTCGCCGACAGATTTGGATTAGAAACCCATGGCGGCCCCACGGCAACACACGCCGGACATAGGAGCTATACGCTGTATCTGGATGACTATATCGGTTACCTGAACGAGCTGAGCGGCATCTACAATCCATATGCGTTTTTTGGGATGATTGCCATATCGATTCTCGGGTGGGTGGCCATTGCATATAGAATACCGCATCTGGGCTTAGCTTGCCTGGGCATGCTGATGCTTTTCCCATTAGCCTTGACGCAGATAACGGCGCCCCATTGGTATACGGCTCGCTATTTCGTTGGAAACTATGCGCTTCATGTCATAGGGTTTGCCGCGGGCGTCTCCTGGCTGGCAAACGCCGTTGTTTCCACGGGCGGCGCTTGCCTAAACAAGCCATCCGCAGCGTTGCGTCAACGAGTACCGGCAAATGCGGCGTCCTACGGCAAGGCGGCGTGCGTTGTGGCCATCGGCATGGTTCCGTACCATGGCGCGTTTGGAGTGTTGCAGGAGTACTATGGTGAACGTCCCGTCCAGGACTGGCGCAGCGCCGCTGCGTACATGGCTCAAGACCTTTATCCTGAAGATGTCCTGCTGTTCGCGGAGCATAGGGGCCTCTTCGAACTCACGGAACGAGGGGTGGACCACTATCTCCGCAAGATCCCTGGCGCTCCATGGCCCGAGTTGACGGTTCAAGGACGGATAGAAACACAAGAGGATTTACTAAGTATCTCCGAAACCTATAGAGGTTCAGCAAAACAACTCGTCACCACCAAGACAAGTCTAGCTCGGTATGAAGGAGATTTTTTGAGGGCGCTAGAGCAAGAGTTTTCCGGATATGAGGCGTTTGGGAATGTGGTGGTGTTTACCGATGCTTCCCCCAGACACAAAGTGGCTGGCTACGAATATGTGGAAACGGAATTCGACGTCTGGAGATCAGGCGGGAATGTCGAGTTGTTCCCTTCAAAGAGGCAGGTGAGTTTTGAAGGAATGGAGGATGAGCAAACAATCGTACGGGTCCGTTTTCCTGAACGATTCAAGCTTCCAGTCGCCAATAGCCAGTTCGAGCACTGGGATGGCGGTGTTCCGTCCGCATGGAACTTTGAGGGCGGACCAAAGCAAATTGTTGAAGGAGAAGAAGAATATGGGGGCGGCGTTATACTTAAAGGAAATGGCGGTCCTGCAACGTTGTTTACGGATTTGTATTATGATGTGCTGCATGAGGGCGTGTCGCTAGAGGCGCGGATTAAGGCAACGGTTACTGACGATATGGAAGCCGCTTTGGTGATTGGACCAGCCACGGGAGACAGTGAAGCCTATGTCAGCAGAGATATTGGAAGTGGAGATGAAGCGTTTACAGTAGAATGGTCCATTGAAGAAATGATACGGAATGGCGGTCTTCGGATAGGAATTGAAACTGAAGAGAGCGAAGAAGGATATGTGCAAGTGGATGAGGTAAGCGTATACGCGAATAACCCAGAGCGTAGGCTTACATTCTTTGAACAATGGACTGTCGCCATGGACGTCAAACTTGAGGATGTCCTACCCGGAGCGTATCCGTCGCGGGTGTTCCGATCAAATGTTTCGGGCGTGGATAAGGATGGAGAGGACTATTGGATAGAACTACATCGATCCTATGGTTCGATGGACTGGCATCGGCAATTTTTCCTGTTGGAAGCAGGGCGCACGATTCCCGCCGGGGCCCGCAATGTGGCGTTTCGTTGCGGTATTTGGCAAGGCCAGGGCAAGGCGTATATAAGAGACTTTCGGATCGTGAGCGGCGCCCGGCCGTATCGATCCAGTCAATAGTACGCTGTCCGCTCTCAAGACGTAGCACGGGCTTCCAGCCCGTGATTCATGGCCTGGAAGGCCATCTCACCTCCTGGCGCGTTCACTTCGGCCGTCAACAAGCAAATCCATCCCGTAGGGATGACAGCTGGTAGCCGGGGGTTGAGGCCGCGTGCGATAGCACGCGGGCGATACCCCCGGAAATAAAGTCCGGGTTAGCTATCCCTTTTCCGTCGGCCAGACCCGTTAAAGTTACCTTACTTCCGCAAGAACGGCAAACCTGGAGGGGGAGGGTCAGGGGGATTCCGAAAGCTCATTGACACCCGAGGAGGCTCCTTGGGGAAGAGCGCTGTGGGGAACACGCTCTCCGCCTTGCTCCACCAGTAAAACCAATGTCAAGGCGCGGAAAAGCTGGGACTGCGCCCAGCGATGCATGGGACAATGGTCCCATCCGAAACGCAGTTCGCGCGACCGAAAGCTTCCGTCGGGTTTGCGCCACCGGACCAGGATGTCCTGCAGCAGCCGCTCCAACACCTCGTTCCATTTGGGAATCTGGTCCCGCAGCAGAAGCGCAAGGTTAATGGCTTCGGCGTAGTCATATAGTTCGCGCTTATAGACAATAAGCCGGGGCGGTTTCGCGAATGGAATGGGCAGCAGGCCGTCGTCGAGCAAGTTATCGAAATAGTACGCGCACCCTTTCTCAATGGCCTCCCAGACTCCCGGCGGCTGTTTGAGGGCGTGAATGCGGGCGAGATGTTTCAGGACGAAACAGGTGTGGAAATTGTCGATAAAGCTGCCGAGACCATCCGTGGCGTAGATCCAGGACCCGTCCGGGCTCTGGCTCTTCAACACATAATTCAGGTTGCCTTGGGCGATCTCCCAGTAGTCTTCCCGGTCAAGTTCGCGGGCGGCGCGTGTGAGCATTTGCGCCCGGTAACTGTTGGCGTTGACCACCCTGCGATCGTCCCCTGGGGTGTAGGAGCACACACGGACACCCGGCTCTAGCTCGGCTTCTTTGAAATCCTCAGCCACGTGCCGGGCCGTGGACTCCATGACCGCCCGCCATCGGGGATCGCCGTCAACGGCGTACACGTCGGCGAAGGCGTCGTAGCAGTAGGGCGTGGCGGTGATCATGGGCGTGCCTTGGGGCCATGTGCCGTACACCGTCTCCCAGTGGAAGGGATAGCCCCATGCGTGGTTCTGGTATCCCGGACAGCGGGACTGTTCCAGCATGTCAAGAAAATGCGCGGCCCGATCATGATGGGGCGTATTCCCCGTCAGACGATGCATATAGCAAAAAGCCATGGCGTAATGGGCGTCGCCAATGGGTAGACGCGTCTTCTTACGAAACAACCCGCGCGTCCTTGGGAAAAAGGCTTCACAAAAGACGAAAGGGGCCACAAGGAAGGTTCCGTACTTCTTGTTCCGGTAATACTGGCGCTTGCACCATCTGCCGATGGGCCACGCGTAGTAGTCCTGGTGGTCTTGCGAAACCTCCCCAAATCGGTCAAGCCACGCCACGAAATCGTGGACGGCTTGTTCGGTTTGGGTGACAAGTTTGGAGTTTAAGGTCATGTGTGCTTATTCACCTCAGTCATTTGCAGAAGGCTTTCGGAGAAACAAGATGACGTCCCTGTTCTGGATTCCCCCATGCCGGGTCAGCCTGGGCCGGATGTTCCAGCCGCCGGCTTTTCCTTGAGCCCGAGCAGGCGCCGGATCTTGTTCACCTGGTCTCTTCTCCGATAGGCTACGAGTTCCGCCGAAATCGGGCGGGCCGGCCGGGACAGACACCCCCAAAGGTACCCGGCCCCCAGGCTGAGACCTCCGATGACGATGGGGGTGCGGGTCATCTGGAAGCCTACACGCAAAACCTGCCACAAGGGGTGACTGCCGAAGACGTAATCCCGGTATCCGTACCGAAACCGGGCGCGCAGTACATTACCCTTCCCCGTGCCCATGGGGCGATGATGAAAGAACGATTTTTCGCTGTACGAGCGCGTTTCCCAGCCCCGCATCCGCGCACGCATGACCGCTTCCCAGTCAATCCCCCCTATCGGGATGGCGGTGTACCCCCCTATATCCTCGAAGCAGGCGCGGCGAAAGAGTTGACACTGACCTGAAACATGGCTGGGGTCGGCGTGTCTGTCGCGGGTAGAGTCATAACCGGCCTCTTTGTATGCGGTGCCGGTGATTCCAAGGTCCGGATTCTCTTCCATCCGGTCCAACAAGAACGCAAAATGATCGGGTTCAAGGGTTACGTCCGCATCAAGAACGGCCACATACGAAAACTCCAATTCCCGCACGGAGTCGAAGGCGGCGTTTATCGCCGCGGCTTTTGAGCCAAAGTTGCGCTCCGCGGCGTTGCCA
>PUOI01000410.1 GCA_003552765.1 Candidatus Hydrogenedentota bacterium
CCCCAGCCCGACCATCCCCACGGCGATCACCGACGACAGGAGGTCCCGGCACTCCACGGCGATAATCGCCCCGATGATCATGAGCGCCAAAATAATGTAGATGGCCAACATGCGCATTCACCTCACGTGTAGCCGCGTCTTCGGGCGGCTGCGGTAATACTGGCGCTACAAGAGCCACACCAACAGAATCACCAAACCCGCCACGCACCACAGCACATATTGGGGAAGGATCCCCGTGTGCGTGTCGCTCAGCCTATGACTGACGGCAAAGCAGAGTCTCGCGCCCACCTCGTACACATCAAAGACCTTGGCGGCCGCGAGGGCGTACGCTCCACCAATGACGGGCAACTCCCGTACTGTATCGTAGAAAGCCGTCCCCGAGACCCGCATCTCCGGATGCTCCTCCAGCCGCTCGCCGCCGACGAAAGGCTCCACCACGCGGATGCGTCCCTTAAGCCCCCAGAAGGCCGCGAGCCCGGCAATAATCACGCCCACAAGCAGAAGAAGCGCCACCGGCAAGGGACTCCACGTCCCCGGATAGAAGATATCCCGGCCCAACACTTCGTGATACTGCCAGCCCACGACCGGCTCAATCCAAAGCCTTAGCGGGATTGCGTACGGGAACAAGCCGAACACCACACATGCGAGGGCCAGCACAAGGCCTGGCCCCCACAGCGCGGCGCCGGCCTCGCGCGGCTGTGTCACGCCAGGGGAGCGTTGGCCTAGAAACACGGCGTGGGCCAGTTTCATGAAGCTCGCCAGGGTCAGCACGCTGCCGAACATGGCGCAAATCAGAAAGACAAGCCAACCGCCTGTCTCGGCCGCGCTTTTCTCCACAATGGCGTGGTAAATCATCCACTTCGACGCGAATCCGTTCAGCGGGGGCACGCCCGAAATAGCCAACGCCGCGATGAGAAAACTCGCGAACGTGAAGGGCATGAAGCGCCCCAACCCGCCCAACTTGTCGAGGTCCGTGGTTCCCGTGCGCTCTTTCACCGACCCCGCCGTCATGAACAGGCAGGTCTTGTAGAGCGTGTTGTTCAGCATGTGGAACAAGCCCGCCGCGATGCCCAACGAGCTGCCCGTGCCAATGGCCAGCACCATGTAGCCGACCTGGCTCACGGCGTGATACCCCAGCAGCCGCGTCATGTCGTGTTGCACAAGCGCCATCATGACCGCGGCGACGATGGTGAACGCGCCAATCACCATGAGCAGCATGTTCATCGCGGGACCAAGCACGAACAGGTCCATGGACAGCCGCGCCAAGAAGTAGATGCCAAGGAGCTTGTCCAGCGACGCCGGGAGATAGGCGCTCACGGGAATCGCGGCGCGTTCCGCCACATCGGGAACCCACGTGTGGAAAGGCATCGCGCCCGCCTTGGTCAAGGCCCCCGCCGCCAGGCAGAGATAAGCGGCCACGGCTTCGGCGCTGGTGATGGGGACGTCGATCAACGCAAAGTCCATGGTCCTTGTCTGCCGCCAGATCAAGGCCGCGCCCAGAATCATGAGCGCGTCTCCAGCGCCGATGAGTATGAACGTCTTGATGGCGGCGGCCTCGGCTCCGCGGGTCTGGGCGATCAGCAGATACATGAGCAGGCCGAGCGCGCCCCAGAAGACAAGGAAGACGACAAGATTCGACGCGAACACCGCTCCCAGCGTGAGCGCCAGCGTCACGGCGAGGCACACGGCATGGCGCGTCAACGAGTCGAAGTGCCGGCGGTAGCCCGCCGAGTAGACCAGCACAAGCACAAAGAACACGGCGCAGAACAGGCCCGTGAAGCTCGCCAGCGGGTCCGCCTCGAACCAGCGCTCAAGGGCTGGCCAGGCCGGCCCCGCTGTGGTTACTTGTCCCGGCGCGCCGGAATTCATAACGGTCTCCTCCGCAACTTGTGAATCCGATCCGTCTTCTGCCGGGATGCGGCCAGCAGCTTCTCATGCGCACGCGCCCACCGCTCGTTCCCATGCAGCACCGCCATCCGCTCCGTGCAGCAATAACAGGGGTCGATGGCCGCAAGAATGATCGTCGCGTCGGCCACTTCCGCCCCCGGCACGGTCACCTTGAACGTGGGCATGTTCATGAACGTCGGAGCGCGCACCTTATGGCGCACGGCCCGGTTGCTTCCGTCGCTGCGCACATAGTGGAAGCATTCGCCGCGGGGCGCTTCGATATGACCAATCCCCTCGCCGGGGGGAATGGCTTTCAAGTCTTCGGCGATGGGTCCCTCGGGCAGGTTCTGAAGGCAATGCTTCATGATCTTGGCGGATTCGAACATTTCCAGCACCCGCACCACCACTTTGTCGAAGACATCGCCGTTTTCCGTGGAAATGAGGTCCCATTCCACTTCACCGTAGGCGCCGTAGGGCGAATCCTTTCTCACGTCGCGCCGCACGCCCGAGGCGCGGGCCGTGGGCCCCACGGCGCTATACGCGATGGCGTTCTCCCGAGTTAGGACGCCGATGCCTTCCGTGCGGGCACGCAACACGGGGTCGTCAATCACCGCCTGGCGAAGCATGTCCACCGTGGGCAGAATGGAATCGACTTTGGAGAGCGCGGCGCGCACTTCCTCCGCCCCGGCATCACGCCGCACGCCGCCCGGCGTGAACATGCCGTAGTTGTTCCGGTTGCCGGAAAGCATTTCCATCACGTCCAGGATTTCTTCGCGGAGCTTCCACACCCACATGAAGACGGTGTTGTACCCCAAGAAATGACCGGCCAACCCCAGCCAGAGCAGATGAGAGTGGATGCGTTCGC
>PUOI01000150.1 GCA_003552765.1 Candidatus Hydrogenedentota bacterium
CTTATGGTCACGGTCTGGAACCCCTCTCCTTACCGGGATACCAACCCCCTCGCTGATCTTCTGTACCATGCTATCAGCTATGTCCTTGTTTTCACCTGATGTGCGGGGATGCACAAACACCTCCGTTCCGGTTGCAGAGGGATGGTTATGGTTGAAGTGAATGTCCACAAGCATATCGCCCGGCTCAAAGGTTTCGTTAACCCACTGTACGGTCTTTGTCAGTGTGTCGTCCTCCGCATCAAGGGCAAAGGTTGTCTCCTCAGCTATGGGTGTTTTATACACCAGCCTTTGAAGCTCTGATGTATAGTAGTGCTCATATCTGCCATTGTAGGCTACTGCCCCTGGCGCAGCTACATTGTGTCCTGCAATCACATATAACTTATTCATCTTGCTTTAATTAAGTTTATGATTAATTTAATTAACCCAGAAGGCAAAAAAACACTAATCCCCATTGTCCTCATCGCCTATCAAATTTGATTCCGGACAGTCTGTGCACTTAGCGTGTGTGACAATGTGGCCATTAATCCAGTGGCTATACTTGTTAAGCCTCTTTTTAATCATCTTTAGCTCCTGGTCGTAACCTTTGGTTTGCTGTCTGATCAGCTTTGCCTCCAATGTTAAGCTGGAAACTGCCTCAGATAGCTCCTTGTATGCTTTAGAGTGCTGCCTCCATGCGTTCAGCATATTGCTTATAAACATAGAGATCATGTACCCCAGGGCACCAACTAAGGTTATAAACACAAGGCGCACAATATCGTCAATGGAAATACCGCTATCTCCTACCTCCTGGTCAGAAATAAGCTCCGTTGCAGCACCCAGCAAGGGCACCGCAACGATAGCTGTAATGATCAATACTTTATTAAGGCGCATAACGACCTCCTTCCCTACTCGCTCTGCTCTGGTTTCAAAATAGAATAAAGTGTGTCAAGTGCTGCTTTAACTTGCTCAATGGTAAATACACCGTTAGCAGCCAAACCTACACCTACGCCTGAGATGATAAACATATACCACTCATACGCCTCGAAAGCCCATCCTGCCAGAGAACTCAAAAAGATGAGTGCAGTGGCAAGTACCCAGGACATAATTCGTGCGCCCCAACCTTCCAGGTTCCACTTTATCTTAATTGGTTCTGAGATTAGCACAGTCAGTGCTGCTATTCCGGTAAGAGTAGCGGCCATAACTGGTAGTCCACCACCATCTTCGATCTCAGGGAAGAAGGCTGCTGCAATCGGAGGTGCTAACATAATAAACAGTCCGATTACCTTGTCTTTAAAACTCTCTTGTTTTGCCATAATTGTCTGATTTTGGGTTTGTTAATAATGGTTTACTTGGTTGCCTTTTTTGGTTTCGGCTCTTTCGCTTCTGTGTTAACATTTTTGGGAGGCTCAGGCTCCGTGAGCTTCGGCTGGTTTTCTGCCTGGGCGTAAATGCTCTGCATGAGCTTCATGGATGTCTTTGCAGGTAATTCTCCCAATGCCTTTAAGATCAGGTTTGCTTCCTCTGCTGTAAATCGAAATGTCAGTTTCATACCTTTTGGTTTTTATTGTGTTTATAATGGTCTATCCGGCTCAATACATTATCCTTTACGTTGCACCCTGCCAGTTTGCTGTAACTACTAACTGCCCCCTCCTGCCATCGTGTGCTGGCATAGTGAATGAAACCGTTGTGTTAGTTGTATTAGTCCAATCCAGATTATAATTACTTGTCCATTCAAGGAAGAAGTGAGACGACCCTTCACCAGGAGGAACATCCTCGCCAGTGCTGACGTGAACCGTGTTTCCCACCTCAATATCTCCTGTTGGGTGCAGAACATAAATGTTGTGTGGCTCAGAAGCATTAACCTCCCCGACAACAGTATTTGTCTCTACTATGCCACCTTCTAATTCCGTCACCCTACTCTTTAGGCTCTCTACTTCACCCAACAACTCTGTGATCTTACTGGAGGCAGAGGATTCATCAATATAACTTACTCTCTCTGCCCTTAATACACCACCTGATGTAACATTTTCACTAAGCCTGTCAAGCCTTTCGGTCATAGGCTCCCCAATAATATTCTCTCCTGAGACATCCCAATCATATAGATAGTACCATCGTGTAGCAGAAGCAGAGCTACCAGTGATTGTCAAATCTCCAAATTCGTATGGGAAGTCGTTGTCTGAGGTACCTGCTCTCATTAGCCCATCGTGATTTTCTGCCCTAAGAGTGAAGGGGTTAGCCGTTGCGCTGCCATCGTGAGGAACGTGAAAATTAAGTGTTACCCTCTTTCTTTCATGGCCAGACAGACTAACCTCTTTTTCTAATAGTATGGGATTGGTTTGACTTAAACCTGCCCGAAGTCTTATGTAAAATGTTTGCGAACTACTTATTGAAGATTGTACCAACACGGAGTTTATGATAATGGGTTTTATTATGGAAAACTCCAGTCCAGCATTACCAGTCCATCCCCCCTCAGAAACCCTCAAATCCCTTCCTTGCGTCCTGGTTCTTTGTAGGTGAGATGATCTTAAAAAAGGCAGATAACCAATTTCTGTCAACTCGCCCTCACTGCTCAGATGTTGTACCTTATCTTCTAATCCATCAACCTTGCTTTCGGGTAATGTTGGTATTCTGCTGGTATTTAATGTTCCGGTGGTAATTTTTGAAGCTGGCAGGTTTGGGATTTGGGATTCACTGAGGTTATTAACAGCATCGCTGGCCTTTTGCTCTGCCAGGTCATTAATTGAAGGTGTAATGCTATCAAAGCTCTCATA
>PUOI01000148.1 GCA_003552765.1 Candidatus Hydrogenedentota bacterium
CCATGCGCCGGTTCACCACGAGGCGGTATCCCCCCGGCGCCGGCTCCTCCACCCCGTCCCATTCCCGGCGCACCTCCCGCCGGTTCAACGCCTGGTGCCTCCCTGGCTCCCCGGCGTATACGGCGGGCTCGCCCGGTTGATGATCACGCGCGGAGATTAGCGGGAGACTGTGCCCGGCTTCGGCCAGCAACCGGCGAACCTGCCGGACCTCATGTTCGGTGGCATCATCGGCCAACACCACCGGCGTCGACACTGTTACAGTGAAATTGCCGCCCCCGGGCTGATAGATGACATTAGGCCCAATTTGCCCCAAGGCGGCGGCTGATAAGAGCAACCCGATTCCTAAACATAATACAACACGCACGTTCATGAAACCTTTCGTATCGATGGAAACGATTCTTGACTAAGGGGAAAGCGGTCTTGTCCCGCGGTAAGCCCACTCGTCCCTCTCGCTCTCCCTTCATCCATTCAAATAAGCGCTCTGTAGGCTTTCAATTGGCGCTGCCTAGAGGGCAATGATACACTTCGCGCATATCGTTTCGCACCTCAGAAAGGCAATCCCTAGGAATGAGTTCACCAGCCGCGCCCTTGGAACGCGATCTCGCCGGACCTGTGCGGGATTATCTCGAAAAGCAGGGCTATACCGTACGCAGCGAGGTCCATGGTTGTGATCTCGTGGCGACACGGGGGGAGGATGAGTTCATTGTGGTGGAGCTGAAGCGCCGGTTGAACGTGGACTTGCTCGCGCAAGCCGCCGCCCGGCAGAAGCTCACGCCCAACGTCTACGTGGCCGTGCCACGGCCCGAGAAACCCGTCAAGCGGTGGCGGGGGGTGCGCCATCTCCTTCGCCGGCTGGAACTCGGGCTCATCTGGGTGACGAACGGCCGGGGCCGCCGCGTCCAGGTCGTGTTTCACCCCGAGCCTTTCCAGCGCAAACGCAACCATCGCGCCTCGCGCGCCGTGCTGGCCGAGGCCGCGGGCCGGCGCACGGACGGCAACACCGCGGGGAGCAACAAGCGTCCCCTCCTTACGGCTTACCGCGAGAACGCCCTGCTCGTGGCCCTGGCTCTGTCGGAAACGGAGCCGGACGCGCCGAAAAATCTCCGCGCGCGGGGCACGGGACCCAAGACGCTGCCCATCCTCTACGACAACGTCTACGGCTGGTTTACCCGCGTGGAGCGCGGCGTTTATGCGTTGTCCGAGACGGGCCGCGCCGCCCTGGAAGACTACGCCGATGTCCTGCCTCATCTCCGGGACGTGCTGGCGGAATCCGGCGAGGAACGAGACGGTCCGGAGGTGACGCGGCATTCCCGCGGATCGGCTCGCGGCTCTTAGCCAAGTTGCCTGATGGGAAGACAGCTTGATAAGAAGATTCGCATATGCTAATATTGGGTACCTCCGTTGCGGCGGGGTTGTAACGGTATGCCAATGACAGATGTAGCTAAAAGGAGACACACGAATGTCCACGAAAAAGAATCCCATGCAGAAGTACTGGTTTGGTAAGCAGGCCCCGGAACATGCGGCGGGCTGGTATGAGTTCTACAGCACCGTGAGCAAGCAGGGGGTGCTCGACAAGAAGACGAAGGAGTTGATCGCCGTTGCGGCGGGCGTGTTGTCGCGCTGTGATCACTGCGTGAAGGCCCACGCCAAGGATGCCCTGCGGGCGGGCGCGTCGAAGAAGGAAATCGCCGAGGCGATCATGGTGGCTTCTCAGACCGCTTCCGGCGCGCATCTGTTTTGGACGGATGTGTATGAGGAACTCCTCGGAGAAGAAGACGAGGTGTAGGGATATGCGCCGGCTTGCGCCAAAGGCCCCTGACAGGGTAGCGTAAGGGGATGAAACACAACGTGGCTTAGGGAACGCAGTGAAAGCGAAAGAAGGGGGAATACCGTATGCCTGAATTGTTCGAAGCCGCCCGCCTGGGCGCCCTCGAAGTGAAGAACCGGTTTGTCCGCTCGGCGACATGGGAAGGGATGGCGGAGGAAGATGGCCGTTGTACGCCTTCCCTTGCCGAACGGATGGGTGAGTTGGCCGAGAACGAAGTGGGCTTGCTCATCAGCAGTCACGCCTATGTCAGTTTGGAAGGCCAAGCGGGCCCATGGCAATTGGGAATCTACAGCGACGCCATGATTGAGGGTCTGAAGCTTATGACGGCGCGTGTCCACGAAGGGGGCGGCAAGGCCGTCTGTCAGCTCGCCCACGCAGGATGCCAGGCTCGTTCCGTCTTGACGGGTGAGACGCCCATCGGCCCCTCTCCAGCGCAAAACGTGGACGACGAAACGTGCCGCGAAATGACGCGCGATGATATTGAGCGTGTCGTCGAGGCCTTCGGCCAAGCCGCAAGACGCGCCAGGGAAGCCGGTTTCGACGGCGTGCAGATCCATGCCGCCCACGGGTTCTTACTGAGCGAATTTCTTTCCCCGGCCTTCAATCAAAGGACGGATGAATACGGGGGCGAGCCCGCCAATCGGGCGCGGATCGTGTGCGAAACGATTGACGCGGTCCGCGAACACGCTGGCCGGGACTTTCCCATTCTGATCAAGATCAATGCGGCGGACTTTCTCAATTCGCATGGGCTGACCGAAGAGGATTCCCTGGAGATTTGCCGTATCCTCGGGGAGAAAGGTCTTGACGGCGTGGAACTCAGCGGCGGCACGCGTCAATCCGGCAAATTCATCCCTTCCCGCACCACCCAGGCCGACTCGCCCGAGGCGGAACCCTATTACCGGGATACAGCGAGGAAATTCA
>PUOI01000032.1 GCA_003552765.1 Candidatus Hydrogenedentota bacterium
ACCGTGGCCGTGCGCCCGGACCTGTCTGCTCCCGGAATTTCCTTCACCATCCTCGTCTCCCTCGCTCTTTCCCAGCACACCTCGCCATTCTAAAGAGATTCGACAATAGCTAATTTTGTACCGTTTAGTCAAATCCTTGATTGCGGGGTGAAGCCCCTCAACGAAAAGAGCCAGTAGGGATAATCGAATCCCCTCATGCGTGAGGGAATTCGGTCATCGCTACTGGCTCAAAGCGTCCAGCCGAGACGGGATCGCTTGTCGCAGGCTGTTTAGCCGTCAGCTATCCGCCTGCCCTTCGTTGGCGGGATTGTCTTCGCCGGACTCGCCGGCGCGCCACATCGAACGGAGCAGCGGGATCAACACGATTAGACTCGCCACGAACAGGACCGTGAACACAATACCGGTCCCCCAGTTGCCGTAGAGCAGGCTCCCCGTGCCGAAGAGGGCGGAGTAGACCATGAGACAACTCACCACCCACGCCAGCATGGCCTGCGGCAAGTTGTCCGGACTGCCGCCGGCGGATGCGTGGCGGCGGACCGGTTCCCAGCCAGGACCCGCGGGACGAACCCGTTCGTAGAAGCGGACGAGGGTTTTCCAATCGGACGGCGGGGCGAGATAGGCCGTGGCGACCCAGGCGATGGTGGTTACAAAGACGGTGATGAGCAGGACCGTGTGGCTGGGGATGTGTAGACCTGCCGAGCCATCGATGTTCGTCACCTCCCGAATGAGCGCCCAATCCAGCCAGGCGCTCGAGATCGTAGTAGGATCCAAACCGCGCATGTGCCGGTTCAGGAAGAAGAACCCCACCGCGATGGAGAACGAAACGGCCATGGCCACGATCTCGGACCACGCGTTGACCCGCCACCAGAACCAGCGCAAGAGGTAGATCAGCCCCGTGCCCGCGCCAACCTGAAGCATGAGGTCGAAATTGGCCCGCGCCGTTTCCATGAACAGACTGACGCCGAAGGCGATGACCATCAGCGCAACCGTCACCACGCGGCCCATGAACACGTAGTGTTTCTCATCGGCGTCCGTCTTCAAGAACCGGCGGTAGAAGTCGTGCACGATGTAACTCGTGCCCCAGTTCAGGTGGGTGCTGATGGTCGAGACATACGCCGCCAACAGGCCCGCCGCCATCAGGCCGAGGAAGCCAGCGGGGAGGACATGCAGCATGGCGGGATAGGCCATGTCGTGGCCGACCAGGCTGGGATCGACATGCGGGAACATCGTCTCAATGTCCGCGAGCCGGGGGAAGATAATCAGTGAGCACAGCGCTACGATAATCCACGGCCATGGCCGCAGGGCGTAGTGCGCGATATTGAACAGCAACGTGCCCCCGAGGGCGTCCCGTTCGCTGCGCGAGGCGAGCATCCGCTGCGCCACGTAGCTGCCGCCGCCGGGCACCGCGCCAGGGTACCAAACGCTCCACCATTGGACGATGATCGGCATCAGCAACACCGCCACCACCAGCCCCCAGTCGCCGAAATCGGGCAGGAATTGCAGCGTCGTCGCCTCGTCCGCGCTCAGTTGTTCGACCATGCCGCTCAACCCGCCGACCTCCGGATGGCCCAGGGCATAGTAGGCCACCGCGATGGCGCCGGTCATGGCGATGCCGAACTGAATCAAGTCGATCACCATGACCCCCCACAAGCCGGAGGTCGCGGCGAAGATCACGTTGATGACGCCGCAGGCCAGCAGGGTCTGCCACATGGGCATGCCCAGAAGGACGTTGGCGATCTTGGCCACGGCGAGATTGACCGAGGCCATGACGATGCAGTTGAAGAACAGCCCGAGGTAGATCGCCCGGAAGCCGCGGACCACGCTCGCCGCCTTGCCGCCGTAGCGAATCTCGTAGAACTCCAGGTCGGTGAGCACCCGCGAGCGCCGCCAAAGCCGCGCATAGACGAACACGGTCAGCATGCCCGTCAAAAGAAACGCCCACCACGCCCAGTTGCCCGCCACGCCGTCCTGACGAACAATGTCGGTCACCAGGTTGGGTGTGTCCGTGCTGAAGGTGGTGGCCACCATGGATATGCCCACCAGCCACCACGGCGCCGCCCGGCCGGACGCGAAGAATTCCACGGTGCTGCGGCCCGCCCGCCGCGCCAACAGCAACGCGGGGATAAAGCAAACCGCGATCGACAGGACCAAAACAACCCAATCAAGCGTTACCAGTTCCATACCCTATCTCCAGAGCGTATGGCAAGTACGGGATCACCGGACCGAGGAGCGTTACTCCTCTTCCTGTTCCTCCTCCTCTCGCTTTCCAGCGAGATTCCCGCCGATAAACTCAAAAGTCCTCGCGATATCCAGGAGACGGATCACTACTTCCACAAAGATCGCGAAATTCTGCGCGCCACTGGCTGGAGCCGGGGCTGGACGGGTAAGTACGTGCAGATGAGTGTTTCTTCGCATACGGGCCACCCTTTCCTGTAGTTGCGGTGTTAAATCGAAGCCGTTATCACACACTATTTCCAACTCATGGACTGTAACGAACTGCATGGGACGCGAATTCGGGCAGCCTCGGAACATTCCTCTCCAGCCGCGGAAGAGCGGCTGGAGAGGAGAAGAGCGTCCGGACTAAGCAAGCCCGTGGCTTACGTGGCCAGTTCGTAGCCCGCGCGCCGCTCGCGCTTGAGGAATTCGTTGCCTTCCTCGCTGTCGGTGAACCGTTCGTGGACCGGGTCCCAATGCAGCGTCTGGCCCACCTCGCCGACGTGGCGGATAGCGTTAACGAGGAAGCAAATCGTGTGCGTGCGCTGGGCGTATTCGATGTCCGCGTTGCACGTCTGGCGGTTCTTGATGCCCTCCACCCAGTTCTCGAGGTGGGGTTTAATCTCGTTGACCTCCAGCGTGCCGGGCCGATCGTCGCGATCGATGATTTCCTTGGGCTCGGCCCAAATGCGATCGCGGTTGATCTCGATGTAGCCGTCTTCGCCGATGAACCGCGCACCAAGGCCGGGCCCGTCGTCCGCGGCCAGGCCGAGGTCAAGTTCGACGCCGTTCTCGTAGCGCATGGTTACGCGCGCGGTAAGCCCCGTGTCATCCTCGCTCATCCAGTAATAATCCTGTCCGGTCTCTTCGGGTCCCGGCTCGCGATCGTCCTCGTACTTGGTCACGCCGCGCTCTTCGTACGGCTCTTCCAGGGTGATCTCGACGGGCGTGGTCATGTCCGAACCGATTCCCCGTTGCGCCTGGTCGTAGCTGTGGGTCCCCCAGCCGGTCACGCCAAAGACTTGGCCGCCGGTTTCGTAATCGGTCCACTCTTGCCAGCCCTGGTGAATGTCCGAGTGATAGGGCCGAAGCGGAGCCTGATTCGTCCACACGTCCCACCAGCCAACGGTGCCGCCTTCGGGCTTGGGTTGCGCTTCGCGGTGGCCTAGCTCTCGAGGTCCCATGAAATTGGGGGCTTCCACTTTCTGGAGTTGGCCAATAGCGCCTTCTTGAACGAGGTCGCTAGCCCAGTTGTTCAGCGGGATGCTCCGCTGCTGCGTGCCCACTTGGGTGACGCACCCGTGCCGGCGCGCCGTCCGCACCATCTGACGGCCTTCTTCCACGGACAAGCACATGGCCTTCTCGATGTATGCGTCGAGCCCGGCCGCCATCGCGTGCGTGGCGACCCAGCCGCTGGCGTGCGTGGTGGTGATGCACAAGGCCGCGTCGAGGTTTTCCTTGTCCAGCATCTCGCGGAAATCGATGTAGCTGGTCCAGTTCTCCTCGTGCTCTTCAAAAGCGCCGCGGAATTCGTCAATCCGGGGCTTGAAGCAGTCCGATATCGCCACAATGTTAAGCTCGGGCACATCTACCGCCACCCCAGTGACGGCCCAGCACCGGCGGCCCAATCCGATGATGCCGACGTTGATGCGATCGTTTGGGCCAGGCCCTTCGCGGCCAAGCGCGCGCGGAGACAAAATCATGGGGGCCAAGGCCGCCGTGGTCTTCAGGAATGTTCTTCGTTTCATCGTAGTCTACTCCCTGTTCTGCTGTAGTCGGGGAAACGCTCCCTCACAAGAACACTAATGCTCTCTATGCTACATGATCGCGCCGCTCGTGTCGAAATGTTCGCGAGATCACGACGGGGCCGGGATCATGTCCCACGCACCCGTGGACGAACGCCTCAAGCGGCGGGTTCTTCAACGTCCTCGGGCTCGTACAGTTCCTCAATATCCTCGGGTTCGTCCAGCTCCTGCTGGATTTGCTCGAAGCTCTCGTAGAGTTCGGGATGCTCCTCGAAGATCCGTTGCAGGTCCATCAGCCCCGCGTCTGGATTCTCCCGGAACACGTTAACCACGTGCTGGACCATCTCGAACTCCTCCTCGCTCACTTCGCCATCCTCGAGCGTGCCAAGGACGACCGGAAGCGCCAGGACGCGGACCCATGGCGAGGCCTCGTCTCCCGTGGCGATGCTCACGAGTTCGTCATACGCGGCCTGGTATTCCTCCGGAATGTCCGCTTGCTCTCTCATGGTTTCGTAGTTTTCCTCAAGCTGCTGAGACGCCATGTCGCCCATTGTGTCCAGACCGGTTCGGACGACGAAGTACATCACGACCGCGACCGCGATCAGTAACACCAGCAAGACGCCGCAACCTATCCCGCACCCCCAGAGCCACTTGCTTCCGCCGCCGCTCTGTTGTTGTTCTTGACCTTCGTACATGTCCGGTTCGTGCATGCTCTGAATCCCTTCCATTGCTGTGGCTTACGCAGTGTGTAGAAGCCGCCGCCCTTTGGGCCCGCGTTCCGTTGCCAGCTCTTATGGCAAGGAAGCAGTATACACGGGCCAAGGGGGGCATACCAACCACGGCGGGGACCGGCGCAACTATATCCGGGCGAGACGGGGCAGCTGTTTCTCAAGAATCCGGCGCAGGCGTTCGGATTGGTTACGCGCTTGCTCGAGCACGTGGCCGTGGGACAGTGGCCCCGAGGCGCCGCACGTGTTCGTAATCACCGCGATCGCCGCGGCGCGCAGCCCGAGTTCCTTGCACCGTTGAAGCTCGGGCGCGGTGCTCATGCCCACGGCGGCGCCGCCTAAGCGTTGCAGTGCGCGGATTTCGGCGGGCGTCTCGTAGGCAGGGCCTGGAACCCACCAGTAGCAGCCCGGCGGCGTCCCGGTGTCGAGCGTCAAGTCAGGGTGCAGGCGTTCCGGGCGGCCGGGCCAATGGCGGAAGGGCCACGTCCGGACGGCAGCCACGGGCATCAGACTGCCCGCTGGAGCGCTGGCGCATAGCCCGCCCGCGGCGTTGGTGAAAAGGAAGGTGTGAACGCCCCAATCGCGGAGGAGGTCAACGGGCCGCGTTACGGCGGCATAATCGTGTCCTTCGTAAAAATGGAGCCGCCCTTGCTGGAGGATGACAGGGACGCCGGAGGCCTCGCCGTGGATGAAGCGCCCCTCGTGGCCAGGCGCCGTGGCGGAGGCCAGCCCGGGACAGGCGGCGAACGGCCAGCAGGCGTGGCGTTTCGATAGCATCGGCTCGAGGTCGATGCCCGAGCCGCCGATGATGCTTACAAGGGGCCGGGGCGTTAGGGGCGCCATGACGCCGGAAAGAAGACCCGCTGGTAGAGTTGGAGGGCGAAGTGATCCGTCATGCTGGCGGCGAAGTCCACCACGTTTTGGCCGGGAAGGTCGCCGGGCCGCGGTGGGGCGATCATGAGGCTGGGCGTTTCCTTGAAATGATAATAGAGTTCCCGCAAGATCTTCTTCGCCTTCACCACCTCGGCCGAGATGCTTTCGCAGGGATAAAGCTCGGCATACAGAAACAGACGCAACGCCTGGGTGGCTTCCCGCACCTCGGGCGTCATGTCGATGCGGCCCTCCTGGCTTCCCTCAATGACGGCCCGCACCATCGTGTCTATCCGCTGGGCGCTGTTCCGTCCGAGCGCCTCAAGGCAGTCCTGCGGCAGATCGCTTTCGGTGATGACGCGTGCACGGAGGGCGTCGTCGATGTCGTGATTGATGTAGGCGATGGCGTCGCTCAGGCTCACCACGGCGGTCTCGCACGAACAGGGCTCGTCGGGCCGGTGTCCGTCCAAGATGGTTTTTGCGCGCGAGTGAAGCCGGATGCCTTCGCGGACTTCATGGGTGAGATTGAGCCCCACGCCAGGATGCCGTTCCTCAAGGACATCGACAATGCGCAGACTCTGGACGCTGTGGTTGAACCCGTGTTCGTAGACATCGTTTAACACGGTCTCCCCCGCATGTCCAAACGGGGTGTGTCCAAGGTCATGGCCCAAGGCGATGGCCTCGGTGAGGTCCTCGTTGAGGAAGAGCGCGCGGGCCGCCGTGCGGGCGATCTGCGCAACCTCGAGGGTGTGGGTCAGACGGGTGCGGTAATGGTCGCCCTCGGGGGCGAGGAAGACCTGGGTCTTGTGTTTGAGCCGCCGGAAGGCCTTGGTGTGCAGGATGCGGTCGCGGTCCCGCTGAAATACCGTGCGGTACGCGTGTTGCGGCTCGTGCGTGCGCCGTCCCCTTGACTCCGCCGCCTTTGCCGCCCAAGGGCTGAGCCACGCGCGCTCGCGTTCCTCAAACGCCTCCCGCAACACGTCCGGCCCCGTCATTTGCCCTTCAGCAGCCGCGCGGCCAGCTCGTCGGGAAGGCCGGCCTCGATGATCTTGCGGCCCGTGGCCTCCATGTCGTACTCCACGCGCCGGAATTCGAAGGTCATCTTCTCGGTATCGAACAGGCCAAAAGCCGCCCGCGAATCGCGGTCCCGAGGCTGGCCCACGGCGCCGGGGTTGATGAAGTACCGCGCGTCTGGTTGAAGCTGATACACGGACACGGAGGGATCATATTGGATTGTGCCCTTGTCCGCGAAAATCGCCGGCCGGTGGGTGTGGCCAAAGAAGCACAGCCGGAGGTCCTTGCCGTTGAGGTGCTCCATCTGGCGCATGGCGTCCAGCCAATCCACGATGTAATCGTCGCGGTTGCTTGGCGAACCGTGAACCCCCACGCTTTGGCAATTGAACCGGATCTGCTCGGGCGTCGCCGCCAACCACCGCCGGTTGTCTTCCCCGAGCTTCTCGTACTGCCACTCAATGACCTTCTTGGCCGCGGCCCGGAAGAACCAGGGATCTTCCACCCCGCACACGGCCGCGTCGTGATTCCCCATTACGGTAGGGATTTTGTACATTCGCACGAGGTCAACCACCTCATTCGGGTTGGGATTGTACCCCGTGATGTCGCCCAGACAAACGACCTTGTCGGGTTTGACTTTCCCCAAAGCCTTGAGAACCGCACGCGTCGCTTCCAGATTCGCGTGCAAATCAGCAATTACTCCGATTAACATCCTGCTTCCTTGTAGAGGCGCATCATGCGAGGGCGCACACTCCCTCGTAGCCAGGTGACTCGGCATGGGCGCGTTTCAAGGAAACACGCCGCTTCTCAGCCAGAGGCAGACATTTTGTCAAGGATCTTGCGCAATTGCAAAATCTTCTTCTTGGCATGCTGGTTTTTCGGCTCCTGTTCGAGCACGCGCTCCATCCATTTCAGCGCCCGCGCGTACTCACGCCGCTTAATGTACTGCACGCCTATGTTGTACTCGGCCGCGAGCATCTTTTTCCGCAAACGGTGCGACTGGCCCGCCTTCCTCTCGGCGTTCTGATACTGTTGAAGCGCCGCTTCATAGCTGCGCGTCTCAAAGTAAAAGTCGCCCACGGTCTCTTCTTGAGTAAGGCTGCTATCGCCCGCCTCCAACTTCTCCCGGGCCTTGTCCTCCTCCCGCTTTCTCTTGTATTCCTCTCTAGAGTATACCCTCTTTAGGGCCGATTTCTCCACAAGGACGCTCAGATTGTTCGTTTTGGGGTTGTGAGGGATGAGGTGGAAGCGTGGTTCTTCCTCATCGTAGGGATGAAGCGTGTGCCCATGAATGCACTCCCCGTCCTGGAATTCGACCACCACCTCGTTGCCTTCCGCCCTCCATTCCTCGTATCGGGCATGGCGGTCGAAATCCCCGTCAAAACTCTTCACATAGAACACCGCCTTCAGGTCGGCGAAACGCACCGGCACGGTGTCCCCGGTGGGCTCGCCCTCGCGCGTCATGCGCTCCAGATAAAAGTGGTTCTGGTGGGGGTTGAGCGCAAAGCACACCCCATAGTCGATCCTGCCGTCCTTGTAGCGCACCACAAGGCGTTGGCGAAGCTGCCGTTTCCGGGCGCTAGCGCTTTTGCCCTCCTTTTCGGCGATGGGCGCATAATGAGTCTGGCAATACAATTGCCCCTCGTGGGAGGTCAAGCACTGCTCGCACCCGAATTCTCCGCACACGAAACAGTAACCGGTGACTTCCTCTTTCGGATGATATGGACACTTCATGGCGAACTCCTAGCGTGAATGCTCTCTACGCCGTTGTGAATTGGGGCAGCTGCCGCTGTCTACCCTCGTAGCTTGCGCACATACAGACAAGAGCGGCCTACGGTCATCTCGTCCTACCTCTAATAGTCTATACCCCCAGACCGCCTTAAGTTTCATACAAATACGAATAATTGCATGAAACCCCTACCCTGGGGCAAGAATTAGCTGTCCGTGCTTCACCGTTGGCTCCTTGACGGCAATGGCCGCAGGCTGCCCTTTCTTGATCGTATTCTAAGGCAATCGCTCACGAATTACAAGAGTAAGAATACGTAATACCGGGAAGCGCCACGTTATTTCTAGTCTTTTCCTCAAAGAGCCGGGCGCCGAGACCAACGCAGAGGCGGCGGCGCGGGGCGTTTCGGGAGGCGGCGCGGGGCGGTTTATTGCGTTGGCGCCAACCACATAAACCGGTTTGAAGCGATAGCGCTAGGCGGGTATAATCACGCCGCTTTTACCATGGGGCGTGGACTGTAAGGGGATACGCATACAATGACGGAAAACATCAGCAATGTGTTGCGTGACCGCTGGTTGACGCGGTTCGGTCTTATCATGGCCATGTCGGGCAATGCGGTGGGGTTGGGGAACTTCATCCGGTTTCCGGGCCAAGCCGCCGAGCACGGGGGCGGCGCGTTCATGGTGCCGTACTTCATCGCGCTCCTGTTGATGGGCGTGCCCCTCATGTGGATTGAGTGGACGATAGGCCGCTATGGCGGCGCGTGGGGCCACGGCAGCACGCCGGGCATGTTCCACCGCCTGTGGCATCACCCCATTTCCAAGTACATCGGCATCTTCGGCGTCATGCTGCCCGCCGTCATTGGGCTGTACTACATCTACATCGAGTCCTGGTCGCTGGGGTATGCGTGGCAAAGCATGACGGGGGCATATTGGGGCAGCGAAACCCAGGCCGAGATGGGCGAGGTTTTCCGGAACTACCTTGGCCATGGCGAGGGTCCCGTCGCCTTTGGCCGCCAAGCCTACCTGTTCTTTGTCATCACCATCGTGGTCAACTTCTTTGTCTTCCACCGGGGCATCTCGAAGGGAATAGAAGTCCTCGCCAAGTACGGCATGCCGCTGCTTCTGATCATGGGGCTGGTTCTAGCGATTCGGGTCCTTACGCTGGACACCGTGGAAGGACGCGGCGTCAGCGACGGCCTCGCCCAAATCTGGGTGGTGGATTGGAGCGCCCTGGGCTCGCCCGCCATATGGATCGCCGCCTCCGGACAGGTGTTCTTCACGCTCAGCCTGGGCTTCGGCATGATCCACGCCTACGCCAGCTACCTCACCAAGGACGACGACATCACCCTGAACGGCCTCGCCACGGTCAGCACCAACTCCTTCGTCGAGGTGATCCTAGGCAGCACCGTCGTGGTGCCCGCCGCCCTCATCTTCTTCGGCATGGCCGGGATCGAAGTCATCACCGAGGAAGGCATCTTCGCAATCAGTTTCCAGACCCTGCCCGTTATCTTCCAGCAATTGCCAGGCGGCCAGTTCTTCGCCACGGTGTGGTTCCTTCTGCTGTTCTTGGCCGGGCTCATGTCCAGCGTGGCCATGTTCGTGCCGCTGTTGTCCTTCCTGCAAGACGAACTCGACATGGACCGGAACAAAGCCCTCGCCGGCATCTTCGTGGCCGTCTTCATCCTGATGCAACCCGTGATTCTCTTCAGTCACCGCGGCATCATGGATGAGCTGGACTTCTGGGTCGCCACCCTGCTGATCGTCGTGTTCGCCTGCGCCGAGGTGATCATCTTTGCCTGGATCTTTGGCATCGATAAGGGTTGGGAAACGATGCACCGGGGGGCGGACTTCCGCGTGCCGCGCATCTTCTACTACATCATGAAATACGTCACCCCCGTGTACGCCTTGGCGCTGCTACTTTGGTATACGATGGACGACGAAGCCGGCCTGATCCCCGTCCTCACCATGCAGGGCGTGCCCGAGGCGGACCGCCCCATCCTCTGGCTGGCCCGTCTCATTATCTTTGGCTTCATGGCGTTTCTGATCTGGGGCGTGTGGCATGCGTGGCGCACCCATCCCAAGTTCTTTGATGATGGCGATGAAACGGCAGGAGAGACGAAGGAGGCAGAGACGCAATGAACGCCTTGCCTTGGCTTGAATGGCTGACTCTCGGCGCCCAAGAAGGGATGAGCGAAGCCCCTGAGATGACGGCGGGCTCGTGGATTTACATGCTCGTCGTGTGGGCGCTGATCCTCGCGTTGAACGCGTTTTGCTACAAACGCATCTTCACGAAGAACGACTAGTGGAGCGTCAAGCTTAAACTTGTTGACCGCCGAAGTGAACGCGCTAGGAGGTGGCATGGCCTTCCAGGCCATGACTCACGGGCTGGAAGCCCGTGCCACTTCACCGCAAAAATTGGAGACTATCCACAATTCAAAGGCGGACAGAGCACTAGCGCCTCTTCAGCCCTTGATATGTGGACAACGCGGCTTTTCGCCCCACGATTGGCTCCGGTTGGAGTTCAACAGGCACGCTGCAGCCTTGCCTTCATGCGTGGGTGAAGACCTAAAGACCCCAAAGGGGTCACAGATAGTAGCCTGGGGTTGAAGCGCGCGCAGCGCGCGATACCCCAGGACCGCAAGCCCTATCAACCGACCCCTTTAGGGGTCGCAGCAGCCCCGTTCACAAAGGTTCCGCGGCCCCAGACGGGACCGCTAATGTGTGAAGCAACGCGCCGGAAAGCGTTGCGCCGTGTGGAGTTTTACGCTGATCGACGACTTGCGCCCGCGCGCGGAGCGGGAAAGGTAGGACGACCAAATAAGAAAAGGCAATGCCAGCGGTCGCCAGCAAAGCCTCCACAAGAAAGTATACGCTAGCAAAGCTAGAGAACGCAACTTCGGCAATGCGCCGGAAAGCGTGGCGGCGTGGCGTGAGACGTTTCGCCTCACGCCACTGCGTACCTGTACCGGATCCGCCACCGGTTGAGACCAAAGGCGATGGGGGGGCGGTCTGGATTACCTAGCGCTGTCCGGTATTTCCAGCACCCGGTCCGGTTCGCGGCCGTGACCGGTCATTTCCAGGCGATCACCGTACACGTCCACCACGGCGAACGCCGTTTCGTCCTCGGTTTCGACCATCCCTTTCACCGTGACATAGTGGACGCCTTCGCGCGTGGCGTAATTGCCGGCGTGGTTGTGGCCGTTGAAATAGGCCACGACATGGGGATGCTGGTCAAGAAGCGCGACGACCTCCTCACCGTTCCAAAGGTTGTGCGCCCCGGGCGGATAGACGGGGAAATGGCAGAAGAGCATCACCTTCTCCCCCGCCTCTGCGGCGGCTTCCAGCGTGTCCTCAAGCCAAGCGAGTTGCTCCTCGCCTAATCCGCCGTTCCATGTTTGGGCGTTGGGCGCATCCGCTTCCTCGAGTTCCGCCAGCATCGCGGCGGACGCTTCGTGACGTTCGCTGCCCTCGGGCCACGCGAGCAGGCTCAAGTCGTTGCCGTCCAACACGATGAAGCGCCAGGCATTGACCGAGAAGCTGTAATAGCTCTCCTCCATGTCCAGCACGCCGAGCGTGTGTTCGTGGGATACCGGGAAATCGTGGTTCCCCAGCGCGATGTGCAACGGCGCGTCGAGTTCGTTGTATATCGGCATGACATCCGCGAAGCTGTCCCTGCCCTCATCGATGACATCCCCGAGGTCCATGACGCAGGCGAGGTCCATCGCGTTGAACGTCTCGACGCATTCCCGCAGCTTGTCCAATGATTCCCGGTAATACCGGCTGCCGCTGGCGGGGATGTCGGCGTATTGCACATCGGCCACTAGGCCGAACGAAAATTCCGGCGCCTCTTCGGCGGATTCCGCATGAACGCCTTCGGAAACCACACCAATCATCAGGATGGCCGCGGCGCATGCGAGGCCAGCAAAACGAGTAATGTACTCCAACATCGGTCTATCCTCCCAAGTTAATCTTCCTGTTAGCCCGTAGTTCCGAGCGGTTGTTTGCCGTACACTCTTATATATCAAGGACTTAATGCACGCCATAAATGCGTGGTGTTCCCATGTGACTGCGTATTTCAGGCTTGACCCGCATCGCGCCTCATAGCTACGTAGTCACAGCTCTACCGAAAGCGTATGAGGCGCTGAAAGCGCTTAAGGAAGTAGCCTGGGGCAAGCGAAGCGCAGCCCCAGGGTGGACGTCCCCCCCGGATTTCCGTCCTGAAGGGACGGAACAAAGGGGCGGTGGCCGCTTCGGTCCCTTCAGGACCGATTCGTAGGGAGCCTCTTACGTGGGGCTGCGCTTCGCTTGCCCCACGCTACTTGCTATCGCGCC
>PUOI01000411.1 GCA_003552765.1 Candidatus Hydrogenedentota bacterium
ATCGACCTCGCCCGGCCCAAGGAGAACGAGAACAACCCCGGCTTCCTGCCCGTCGAGCGCGCCTTCATGGACAAGTTCACCAAGGCGGGCTTTGTTGACACGTTCCGCCACTTCTGCGATGATCCCGGATATTACACGTGGTGGTCCTATCGCGCCCGCGCGCGTGAAAAGAACGTGGGCTGGCGGCTGGATTGTCATTGCGTCAATCCCGAGTTCATTGAACGGGTCCGGGCCTGTGAGATCTTGAGCGAAGTCAAGGGCTCGGACCATTGCCCTGTGCGCGTAACCCTGGATTGCGAAGGCCAGCGGGAATGAAATCTCAAATCACGACCAAGACCGGCGACGAGGGCGAAGCCGTAGCGTTGAACGGAAATCGCTACTCCAAGGCGCACCCCCTGATGGAATGCGTGGGCGCGGTGGATGAGCTGCGCGCGCACACCGCCCTTTTACGCCAGCAGCTCCTCGACAGCGAGAGGCCAGACCGGGATGAACTCGCCGCCTTTTTGTTCTGGGTTTTGCACACCTATTTCCTTATGGGCGCGGCGTGCAGCGACCCAGAACGCACCCGGCCGGAGTTTCGCCACGACGAGATCGGCGCGGATCACCTGCATCATCTCGAGAAGGAACAAGCCCAGCTGGAGAAGGGCATCCGGCTCCCCCACGCTTTTATCGTATGCGCAGGCAATAGCCTCGCCGCCCAGGCCGACGTGACCGCCGGCGTCGCGCGCCGGTTCGAACGCGCGCTGGTGCGCTTGCGTGACGCCTGTTCCGGATTCGAAGCAGACGGTATGCTGGCCTATACCAACCGTTTGAGTGATTATCTCTATATGCTCGCTCGCTACCTAGAGCATCCCGACCATATGGCGGTGGATTATGACGTGTTGCTTCAGCAGTGGACAGGCCGACACGGAGCGGAACCGTGATCGCGCAACAAAAAAGGTGGCGAGTGCTGGGCGGCGGGGGAAACCACCCGTAATGCACTCGCCAGTGGTGGGAACCAGTCATGACTGACTGTCGCACAGGGAGGGGCTTGGGGGAGAGAGCACCCTGTGCTGATTATCGGAACGCACCCCCAACAGAGGTTATTCCCGACATGCGGACGATCGCGAAAATTTTTTTTGAAGACGTGAGCGCACCCCGGATAATTGCGCGCACACTGCTTATGGTGTCGCTTTTTGGGCTCCTTATCCCGGCTTTCGCCGAGGCCGGCATGCACATTCCTAGGCCCGAGGCCGTCGAGGAAGAACGCGAGCCCGAGGAAGAAATGGGCGAAATCGAAGCAGAGCCACGTCCCAAGCCTCCCGCGTACCTTAGCACCACCCCTGCATGGGAGGCGCCGGGCGGGTATTTCGCGTTTCCACGCGGCGCGGAGCCCTCTGAGGACGAGTCCGAGCCTTCCTCCGAGCCCAGCGCTTATCGGGAAGCCCGCGCCTCGGCGGACCGGTTTGCGCGGCGCATGCACACCTGGAGCCCCTCGTGGCCCGAGGTGCAGCCGGAAGCCCCCAGTCCGCATACCGAGAACATGCGAGCCGTGTTCGAGGGTATGCTTCAAGCCGCGGAAGGCCCCGCCCGGCTCCGCGCGCTCGAAACCATTGACGGGCAAGCTAGCCTGGAAAACTTGAACCGAATCATGGCTGCCCTAGTGGACCGTGACCCGGATGTGCGAGCGAAAGCCCGGGAGTTGCTGGAGACGCAAGACCCCGACGAGGTCACCGAGCGTCTCATAGAGGCCGCCCTTCAATTCCGCCCCGAACTCAACCAGGCCATCATCGAAACCGCGCCCGGCATGCGGGAGCGTTTGGAGACCCCCGTGCTTCAGCGGTTCACGCAGGAGGACGCCTCGACCCAGGAGCGTCTCGCCGCCGCGTGGCTTCTGACGCTCATGCGGAGCGAGGATGCCGCCGAAAGCTTGGCCGCCACGGCGTGGGAAACCAGCGATGCGCCCCTTGCCCTGCAATGCGTCCAAGCGATCATCGCGGGGGAGGCCCCGGAAGCCCAGCGGCATCTCATGGAAATGGCCCAGCATCCCTTCCGCGATGTGCGCCGCATCGCCATTCGCGCCCTGGCGCAATACGGCGGGGCCGACGCGCTCGCCGTTGTCCGGCAAGTGGCCACGGGACCGAACGAGCGCGACACCGCCGTGCGCGAGGAAGCCATCCTGTTGCTCGGCCAATGGGGCGACTTCAACGCCGTGCCCGCGCTGCTGCAAGTGCTGCAACAACGCCCGTACCTGCGCAACACCACGGCGGCCGCCCTGCGGCAACTCACGGGCCAAGGTTTTGGCCAGGACCCCGCCCAATGGACCCAATGGTGGCGCCAAGTCCTCCAGGAACGCGGCTACTCGCCCGAGCAGCAACAACAGGCCATGGCCCCGCAACAACAACTCCAGCAAGCCCAACCCGGCCAGCCGGATCCCCGGGGCAACATCCCGCAACAACAGTTCCTTGAACAACAACAGCGCCGCCAGCAAATGCAACAGCAGCGCGCCCAAGAACAGCCCGCCACGCCGGAACCCAGCGCGCCACAGGCCTCTGGAATGCAAGACGATGACGACGCGCCCCAGCCCTCCATCGGCCAGGGTGGCCAGTTCATCGCACCGGGTCAACCGGGAGGCGGCATGCAATCACGCGGCCAAGACCAGATCGGCGGCTCCATCCAGCCCGGACTGCCCGGCGCCCCAGGACCCCAGCCCCAAGACGGCCCAGAGGAGGAACAACCCAGCGCCGAAGCCCAACAGCC
>PUOI01000205.1 GCA_003552765.1 Candidatus Hydrogenedentota bacterium
ATCCGGCTTGAGCAAGAGGCCCGGGAGCGCGCCGAACGGCTCAGCGCGATAAACCAAATCGCCAACGTCATCAATTCCAGCTTGGAAGCGGGGCGTTTGTACGAAAACCTTGTGGTTGAAATCAAGAAATTGGTGGATTTCGACTACGCCGCCCTCGCCCTGTTGAATGCGGAAGAGAACGCTTTTGAAGTGCGGGTGTTGTGGCCGCCGCAGGGCGATAGTATGGCCATGAGCTGCCCCCTGAATGCCAATGAATCCTGTTCCGCCTGGGTGACCGAGCATCACCAGAGTCTTCTCGTGAATGATCTCGCCGAAGAGGGACAACCCTATTACAAGCATTTTCCCCCCGATATCCGCAGTTGCGTCTCCGTACCGCTTTACGCCAGCGACCGCATCATTGGGACGTTGAATGTGGGCGCGGAAGAAGTTCGGGCGTATAGTAATCACGACATCGCCGTGCTCGAACAGCTCTCGCCTCATATCGCGGCGGCCATTCGCAACGCCCAACTGCTTGAAAACCTTCAGGCATCCCTTGAAGAGGTGACCAAGGCGCGGGAAAAGCTGCACGAGGTCAACGAAGAACTCAAGAGTTTGGATGAGATGAAGACCAATCTCTTGTCCAATGTTTCGCACGAACTCCGGACCCCTTTGGTGTCGGTGATGGGGTACACCGACATGATTCTGAACGAGAAGGTGGGGCCGGTGAATGACATGCAGCGGGATTATCTCACGATTAGCTTGCGCAATATAGACAAGCTGGTCACGCTCATCGAAAACCTCCTTGATTTCTCCCGGCTTCATCGGGGGACGGAGGAGATGTCCTTTGACGCCTTTGACTTAGTGGAGTGCGTGCAATCGAGCCTGGACATCGTCAGGCCTTTGGCTGACGGCCGGGATATTCACTTGCAGCTCAATGCGCCGGAGGAGGGAGTCGTCGTTGAGGGTGACAAAGGCAAATTGGGCCAAGTGTTTAACAATCTGTTATCCAACGCCATCAAGTTTAGCCGCCCCAACGGCTCGGTCACGGTGGACATCAGTGTGTCGGAGGATAATGTCACGGTAGCCGTGTCCGATACAGGTATAGGCATACCCCAGGATTCCCTGGACAAGATTTTCACCCGTTTCTATCAGTACGATAGCTCCTCCACGCGCAAGTATGGCGGCACGGGCATCGGTCTGTCCATTGCGCAGGACATTGTCCGGCTTCATGGCAGCCGCCTTCATGTGTCGAGCGTGGAAGGCGAAGGCACTACGTTCCGCTTCTCGTTGCCGCTGATGGGCTCGCGTTCCGAAGAAGATAGCGAGCGTCCGGACGTGCCAATGCCGACGGAGACGGAGGCGCTGGTCCAATTGGTTAGTCAAGACCGCGCGCTTACCACCCAGATGCGTAATCTTCTAGAGCCGGAAGGCATCGAGATCATTAGCGCCGCCACCTCCGCCACGGTGGGGCTCACCGTGGAGAAATACCGGCCGGATTGTGTTATTGTGGACGCGGAGTCCAAGGAAACGGGAAGCGCCATTCTGGATTATATTCTGGCGGAATTTTCTCCGGTTGATCTGCCCATTGTCTTGTTGACCAACGACGACGCATTGTACGAGGCGTACCGGCGCCAAGTAGCCACGCGGGTGAAGCGGGGATTCCGCAAGAGCACGCTCCTCAGTGGGATACGCCACGCCCTGAATCAGAACAAGACCACCGGGACGGATTTCGGGCAGGGCATCCTGTGTGTGGACGACGATCCAGAGATCCTCGCGTTCATTCGCCGTTGCCTTGAGCCGGAAGGCTATACCGTGGAGACATGTGAATCTGGGGAGGAAGCGCTCGAAAAGGCCCGCACCGGCCAATATAGCGTTGTGCTGTTGGATATCGCCATGCCCGGCCTAAACGGGTGGGAAACCTGCCGGCGCATGCGCGAGGATCCTTCGCTGGCGGGGCTCAAGATTTACATGGTGACCGCTAAACCGATTGACCATATTTTGACCCGGCCTGACGAAGCCGGCATGGATGGCTATCTGCTGAAACCCTTCCGAGCCGATGACCTCGTGGAAATCGTGCGGGGTCTTGAGCCTCTTCACATTCCGAATGAAACCTAGCGAACGAGCGTGAATCCAGTGCAATCCGCGAAGGCCAAAGCCGTTGCGGGCAGGCCTTTTCTGTCCATATGGCGGTATAATCGTCCGTATTGGCGCCAGTATCTAACCGGCGCTGTTCTGGCCGTGTTTTTTGTCTCTATCAGTCTGGCCGTGCCCGCCATCGTGAGAGCCGTCGTGGATCAGTTTCAAGCGGGCGAGATGACGCTGGATCGCCTGTTCATCTACTTCGGGCTCCTCTTGGCGGCGGCTCTCGGCACGGGCGTCGCCCGGTATTTTCAGCGCGTTCTCATGATCGGCGCATCGCGCAAGTTCGAATACGATTTGCGCAATGACTATTTCCGCCACGTGCAGCGCCAGTCCCGCAGCTTTTTCAATCGCATGCGCACCGGCGACATCATGGCCCGTTCGACCAACGACCTCAATTTCGTGCGCTCGTTCATTGGACCCGGCGTGATGGGAACGGCGGACATGGTCCGCCTGCCCTTCACCCTGGCCTTCATGTTCTACCTGAGCCCATGGTTGACGCTTATCGCGCTGCTTCCGATGCCCGTGGTTTCGTTGATGGTCTATGGTTTCCTGAGCTTCATCCATCGCGAGTCCAAGCAGGTCCAGGAGCAGTTCTCCACCGTGACCGCCCTGGCCCA
>PUOI01000367.1 GCA_003552765.1 Candidatus Hydrogenedentota bacterium
GATCGACCCCGGCAGGGGTCGCAGCAGCCAAGTGGACAAAGGTTCTGCGACCCTTATCAGGGTCGTTGTCGGGTTAACCTGTTTCCAGGGGGTGTCGCCCGCACGCTATCGCCTGCGGGCTCAACCCCTGGCTAGCATCTCTCATCCCTACGGGATGGATTCACTTGTGATAGCATTTGAGACTAAGTCACACTCAATCGAAACTCCCACAACCTTGGCCCTGAAGGGGTACCAGTCTGAACCAAAGGACACACGCCGATGAAAGCGCTTGAATTGGATCGCGCGCGCCAGACCGTGCGCGCCGTGGAGAAGCCGAAGCCCGAACCCGCGGAAGGCGAGGCCCTGGTCCGTGTGCTCATGGCGGGGATCTGCAACACGGATCTCGAGTTGGCCCAAGGGTACATGGACTTCAATGGGATTCCCGGCCACGAGTTCGCCGGGGTGGTCGAGGAATGCGCCAACGACCACCTCCGGGGCCAGCGCGTGGTGGGCGAAATCAATTGCGTGTGCCACCAATGCGCGTACTGCCGCATGGAGATGCCCCGCCATTGCGTGAACCGCACGGTGCTGGGCATTCTGAACCGTGACGGCGCGTTCGCGGAGTATATCACGCTGCCCGAGGAGAACCTACATATCATCCCCAAACGCGTGCCCGAAGAAGCGGCGGTGTTCGCTGAACCCGTGGCGGCGGCGTTTCGCATTCCCGAGCAAGTGCGCATTGAAGATGGACAGCGTGTGGTGGTCTTGGGCGACGGCAAACTCGGCCAGCTCATCGCCCAGGTCCTGGGGCTGCGCACCAAGCAGCTCCTGTGCGTGGGACGCCACCGGTGGAAACTGGATCTCCTCGCGCCATTGGGCATCGCCACAGCCCTGGACACGGATCCCATCGAGCCAGGCGCGGACCTCGTGGTCGAGGTCACGGGAACGCCGGAGGGACTCAACCGCGCGCTGGAACTTGTGCGGCCCGAGGGAACCGTTGTGCTCAAGACCACCGTCGCCGAGGGCGCTCCCATCGACATGAGCCGCCCCGTCATCAACGAGATCAGCATCGTGGGCTCGCGCTGCGGCCCGTTCCGCCCAGCCGTCGAGGCGCTTGCGCTGGGCAATGTGGAGGTGCGGCCCCTGATCAGCGCAACCTACCCCTTGACCGAGGGACCCGCCGCCTTCGAACGTGCCCGCCAAAAAGACGCGATAAAAGTGCTGCTTCAACCGTAATCCCGAACCCCATGACAGACTCACCATCCACACGCCAGCGGACGCTTTTCGTCCATACCGGCGGCATCGGCGATTTTCTCTTGGCGTGCCCCGCTTTGACGGCCCTGGCGCGCGAGGAAAGCATTGATCTCCTGGGCCGGCCCGAACGCCTCGCGTTGGCCGTCGAGGCGGGCGTGGCGCGGGCGGCGCATTCCCTCGACGCCGCCGATTTCGACTCTGCGTTTCAAACGCCGAGCAATCGCCTCAAAGCGTTCCTCGCGCCGTACCATCGGGCCATCGTATGGATGCGGGACGATACGGGTGCGCTGGCGGCGAATCTGCGCGCATGCGGCGTGGAGCGCGTGGACGCATTTCCGGGCCTGCCACCCGATGACTGGGAGCGTTCCGCCGCCGAATACTACGCGGAACGTCTCGGCTACACTGACTTGCCGCCGTTTCGGCTTAATCTCGCGTCCCTCAGCCCACCTGGCGGCGTTATCATTCATCCCGGCAGCGGGAGCGCCCGCAAGAACTGGCCGATCGACCGGTTCCGGGCCGTGGCGCAAGACCTGCAAGATCGGAGTTTTGACGTGGCCTGGTGCGCGGGACCAGCCGAACTCGAACGAGGCGTGACCCCGCCCGGCCGTCCCTTGCTGGAGGACTCCCTCGTCACCCTGGCGCGCCGCTTGGCGGGAGCCCGCCTCTACCTCGGCAACGATAGCGGCGTGACCCACCTCGCCGCCGGGTCCGGCTGTCCCACCGTGGCCCTCTTCGGCCCCACCAATCCCGCCGTATGGGCTCCGCGCGGTAGCAACGTTCACGTGCTCCAAGGCGCGCCGTGGCCAACCACGCGGGACGTGCGCGACCTCCTCCTTCGGCTGCTTGAAGAACCATAGGCTGCTTCAGGAAGCAAATCAGCGTGTCCGGTTTTCGAGAGCGATGTCTTGCCGCCTATTAGCCGAGCCTACTGCACTGTCCGCCGTTAAACTATGGGCAACGCGGCGTTGCGCCCCACGATTGGCTGCGGTTGGAATTCACGAGGAAGACTGCAGCCTTGCCTCCATGCGTGGGTGGACATCTAAAGACCCCGTAGGGATGGATTTGATTTGTGGATAACCTCTATTCTGCGCGGTGACGTAGCACGGGCTTCCAGCCTGTGATTCATGGCCTGGAAGGCCATGCCACCTTCTAGCGCGTTCACTTCGACGATCAACAAGCCTAGGCATGACGGTCCCCTAGCGCCACATTTTGTCTGTATTTACCATTAATAGTGCGCATAACTACTCCCGCAAAACCGCCCTGAGCGATAAAACCTCCAAAACCCCTGCAGGATAGGACCGTTCGAGGGACAGCGTTACTCCACTCCCGTTCTTGCGGTAAACACCGGCGGCCCCCCCGTCCTTTACTGCTCAGCAATAGTGATACATCGTGTGCGCAGACCACAGACATGGTCTGCGCACTTGTGTTCAGTTAGCGCATTATCGAACACAGGAAGGAGCCGGGCGGGCGGCAATTCCCGCCATTTACCGGGGGATTTTGAGGCGTTTGAGGAATTATGCGGGATATCTCGAAATTGGCATGAGGGTTGCTGGAATTTTGGCGCAATGCTGAATCGCAAGCTGGTAGGGTGTGTCAGCATTGAGTCCGAATCAGCCGGGCTGGACTTCGTGCTTGCGTCAGCCGGGCTAACCGAATATGGGGAGACCTTAGCATGCAGGTCCTCATGCGCGAAGATTTCGACACGCTCATTGAGAAGTTGCAGGGAGCGGACTACGAAGTGATTGGCCCCCGGATTCGCGAGGGCGCCATCGTGCTGGACACGGTGGACAGCGCCGGGGATTTGCCGGCCGGCTGGACCGATGAGCAAGAGGGCGGCCGGTACACCCTCCACAAGACGGATTCTCCTTCCTTGTTTCACTACACGGTGGGTCCGGCTTCCCTCAAGTCATTTCTGTACCCCTCGAAGTCCCTGCTTTGCCGGGTGTACGGGGGGCACAACGACTTCGACGTGGAGGAGCCGGAAATCGAGGCTCCCCGGCGTGCATTCGTTGGGGTGCGGGCGTGCGAACTGCACGCCATGGCGATCCAAGACCACGTCTTTGCTGGCGGACGTCATCCCGATCCCGTCTACACCGCCCGCCGGAACAACATTTTCCTGGTGGCGGTGAACTGCTCCAAGGCCGGCAACACATGCTTCTGCGCCTCCATGGGCACGGGTCCCGAGGCCACGGCGCATTATGACTTGGCGCTCACCGAGGTGGTGGAGGACGGGACGCACTACTTCTTGATTGACGCCGGCACCAAGGCGGGACGCTCCATGCTGGACGAACTGCCGTTGCGTCCCGCGCGCGCCGCTGAAGAGGAAGCAGGCGCGGCCGTGGTGCGGAACGCGGCCGAAAGCATGGGCCGTTCAATGGACACCGAGGGCATCGAAGATGTCTTCTTCGAGAACTTGGAAAGCCCGCTTTGGCAGGAGGTGGCCGAACGTTGTCTGACGTGCGCCAATTGCACGATGGCGTGTCCGACGTGCTTCTGTTCCACGGTGGAGGACATCAGCACGATCGACAACGACATGGCCGAACGCTGGCGCGTGTGGGATTCCTGTTTCACGACGAATTTCAGCTACGTGTTCGGCGGGGCCATCCGGAAGGCGTCCTCGTCAAGATACCGGCACTGGATCACGCACAAGCTGGCGGCTTGGCAGGAGCAATTCGGAACGCCGGGTTGTGTGGGATGCGGACGTTGCATCACGTGGTGTCCGGTGGGGATAGACATTACCGAGGAAGCCGCGGTTTTACGCCGGCAGAGAGAGGCCCGGCAGGGAGAGGCGCGTTATGGAGCAGGAACAAGAACAGCCTATTGAGCGCATGTTGCGCGGGCACGATTTCACGGAAGGCTTGAGCGATGAGCATGTGGCCCGGCTTGCGTCCATGGCTTCGCTGCAGACGTTTCATGCGGACGAGCGGGTGCTGAAGGCCGGAGAACGGGCCGACCGGTGTTACTTGATACAGGAAGGTCAAATCGCCATTGAGATCTACCATCCCACGCGGGGCGGCGTGCCCATCCAGACCTTGGGCGAAGGCAAGGTGCTGGGGTGGTCCTGGTTCGTAAAGCCGTACCGCTGGACCTTCGATGCGATGACCTACACCTTTACGCGAGTCATTGTGCTCGACGGGGTCCGCTTGCGCGAGGCCATGGAGGCCGATCCCGAATTCGGCTACCCCTTGGCCGTGCGTTTCATGGAAGTGTGCGCGGAGCGGGTGAGCCACTCCAGATTGCAGATGATTGACATGTTTGATCCGCACTAGAAGAGTTTCGGCTTGATTGCGCATCGCGTCAAGCGGGAGCAATTTCCCAGCGTTCCTACCGCCAAGGGAAGGAGATAGTGAGTCATGGCTGTTGCATATCATGAACCCATGTTGCCCTTACCGCACCGGGTGCGGCGCATGACGTGGGAGACCGACGACACCTTCACCATGGAGCTGGTGGCGGCTGGTGGAGGAGGAGGAGGAATAACCAGTTTCGCTCCGGGGCAGTTCAACATGTTGTACGTGTTTGGGGTGGGCGAGGCCGCCATCTCGATGAGCGGGAGTCCATCCAATCCGGACACCTTGCTGCACACCACCCGCGCCGTGGGCAGCGTCACCAAGGCGCTGGCGAACTTGCATCCCGGTCAACTGATTGGCATACGCGGCCCGTACGGCGTGAGTTGGCCCGTGGACGAGGCGGAGGGCCGTGACATTGTCATCATCACGGGCGGCATTGGATTGGCCCCGCTCCGTCCGCTTATCTACACCCTCATCGAGCAACGCGAGCGTTTCGGCAACATCACGATTCTGTTTGGCGCGCGAACCCCGGATGAAATCCTGTTCCGGGACGAGATTGAGCAGTGGCGCCGGCGGTTCGACATGGACGTGCTCATCACGGTTGACCGCGCCTCCAGGGACTGGCGGGGGCGTTTGGGCGTGGTCACCACGCTGATTCCCCAATCTCCCTTTGATCCCAAAAACAGCATCGCCTATGTGTGCGGCCCGGAAGTGATGATGTACTTCACGCTCGAAGCGCTCGAAAAGCGGGGCATGCCCCGGGAGCGGGTGTTTGTTTCGATGGAGCGCAATATGAAGTGCGGACTGGGATTTTGCGGACATTGCCAACTCGGGCCCAAGTTTGTGTGCAAGGATGGACCGGTATTCCGCTGGACGGAAGTGGCCAGCCTCCTCGACATCCGGGAGATTTAAGCAATGCATACCCCAAGAAAACCTAAACTGGCGGTTTGGAAGTTTGCCTCGTGCGACGGATGTCAGCTCAGTCTGTTGGATTGCGAGGATGAGCTGTTGGCGGTGGCGAACACCGTGAGCATCGCGTACTTCCCGGAGGCCACGCGGGCCGTGGTGGATGGGCCGTACGACATCTCGCTGGTGGAGGGCTCGATCTCCACGGGCGAGGATGCCGAGCGCATCCAGATGATCCGGGACGAGAGCAACCTGCTCATAACCATTGGGGCGTGCGCCACGTCGGGCGGCATCCAGGGCTTGCGCAATTTCGCCAATGTGGACCAGTATATCAGCACGGTCTACGCGCATCCCGAGTACATCCACACCCTTCGCAACGTGTCCCCGATATCCCAGCATGTGTTCGTGGATTACGAAGTCCGGGGCTGCCCCATCAACAAGTATCACCTCGTGGAGGTGCTTGCGGCTCATCTCGCGGGCCGGCGGCCCAACATTCCCAGTTACAGCGTGTGTGTCGAATGCAAACGCCGCGGGACATCCTGCGTCATGGTGGCCCACGGGACGCCCTGCATGGGCCCGGTGACACAGGCGGGCTGCGGGGCGATTTGTCCGGCGTATAACCGGGGATGCTACGGGTGCTATGGGCCTTCGGAAGAGCCCAACACACAAGCCCTGAGCGCATGGTGGACCAAGCTGGGCGTGGAGGACGCGGATATCGCCCGGAGTTACCGCAGCTACAATGCCCTATCGGGCGTCTTCCGGCGAGAGGGCAGCCGTTACGCCAAGAAAGCCGCGGCCGGCGCAACCAATGAGGAACGACCCCAATGAGTCCGCAAGACAGCAAGCGTTATCGCAACGTAAAGGTCGATTATCTGGCCCGTGTCGAAGGCGAAGGCGCGCTCTACCTGCGCATCGATAAGGACAAAGTGGAAGAAGTCGAGCTGCGCATCTTCGAGCCTCCCCGCTTTTTCGAGGCCTTTCTGCAAGGGCGCCGTTGGACCGAGGCGCCGGATATCACCGCGCGCATCTGTGGCATTTGCCCCATCGCGTACCAGTCCAGCGCCATCTCGGCCATGGAGTCGATTGCAGGCGTCACGGTGACCGAACCCATCCGCGCGCTGCGGCGGCTCATGTATTGCGGCGAGTGGATCGAGAGCCACATCCTCCACATGGCCATGCTGCACGCGCCCGATTTCCTTGGATACGAGGATGCCATCCAGATGGCCCAACACCATCCCGACGTCGTCAAGAACGCGTTGCGGCTCAAGAAGCTCGGCAATGACATCATGACGTTTCTGGGAGGCCGGGAAATCCACCCCATCAACATGCGCGTGGGCGGATTCTATTCGGTTCCCGAAAAACGGGACCTGGAACATTTCATACCGGAACTGGAATGGGGCCTCGAAGCGACGCGCGAATTGGCGCATTTGCTGGCTGGTTTCGATTACCCCGATTTTGAACGGGACTATGAGTACGTGGCCATGCGCCACCCCGAGGAGTACCCCATGTGGCAGGGCCGCATCGTGTCCAACCGGGGTCTGGACATCGACTGGCCGGAGTTCTTCGACCACATTGAAGAGCGCCACATGCCGCAGAGCACCGCGTTGCATTCGGTGATCAAGGAGCGGGGCGCCTACATGGTCGGGCCCATCGCGCGCTACAACTTGAACCACGACAAACTGAGTTCCGATGCGCGGGCCTTGGCGAAGGAAGCCGGCCTGGGCGCGAGTTGCGCGAATCCGTTCCAGAGCATTCTGGTGCGGGGCATCGAGACGTTTTACGCCATCGAAGAAGCGCTCCGGCTCATTACCAACTACGAGAAACCGGACCACGCCTACATTGAGGCCGAACCGAAAGCAGGCACGGGGTACGGTTGCAGCGAAGCCCCCCGCGGCATCTGTTTCCATCGGTACAGCATCGATGATGACGGGATCATCACCGGCGCGCGTATCGCGCCGCCCACGGCCCAGAATCAGGCCACCATGGAAGAGGATTTGGTCGACTTGGTGCCGCTGTTCGCCAACAATACGGATGAGGAGTTGACCTGGAAATGCGAACAAGCCGTACGCAACTATGATCCTTGCATCTCGTGTTCCGTGCATTTCTTGAAGCTGCATGTGGATCGGTGCTAAAGTATAGCTCCCGTCAAAAGAGGAGTGAGGATGACTCGGGTGAGCCTGTCCCGGATTGACGAGAACAACCCCAAGGGATATGTCCGCCCGGGAGCGCGGCGCCAATCTTGAGCATAGCTCGATGGAGAGCCGGCAAGAAATCATTCCGCCGGACCAAAAGCTCGCAGTGTGGGGAGTTTTTTGCCAGCAGGCAACGGCCGATGCCCCAAGCAACAGAGCCCGTGGTCATCGCCCCCCTCGACGGGGTCCATGATCACGGGCTTTGTTTTTGGCAATGGGGACAAGCGCCATAAACCGGGTACGGCTATCCATGGCCGGTGCATGACGTTACCTGATTACCCCGCAGGGGAGGTTGGACGGCCCGCGGAACAGGCCTTCCATCGTCACGCGCAGACTACGCGTTGCGGGCCGCAGTTTCCACACGAAGCTCATAAGGCCTAATTGGGGCAGTGGTGCATCTAGTTTAGGCCGCCGAACCTCGGGAAAAGATCCGTGTAAACGGCGCCGGGGACGCTCAAGCTGGGCGGGACGGAATTGAAAACGCAACTCCGCGTGACGCTTTCCGCACGGGTTGGCGCGCAATCTCGTACAGCAGGGCTATTATTTTACTATATTGAAGGAGATCAACATGAACACCCCTCCCGAAAAGGCGCGCATCGCCACCATCTGGCTGGACGGATGTTCCGGCTGCCACATGTCGTTTTTGGACCTTGACCATCGTCTGCTTGAGGTCGCTGATCGCATCGAGCTGGTTTATGGGCCGTTGGTGGACCATAAAGAATTTCCCGAAAATGTCGACGTTACAATCGTGGAAGGCGCCATCACCAACGAGGAAGACGAGCACAAGATTCGTATGGTGCGCGAACGCACGAAGCTGCTGGTCGCGCTGGGCGATTGCGCCGTGACGGGGAATGTGCCATCGCTTCGCAACTCCTTCTCGGTAGACAGCCTTTATTCGCGCGCGTACGTGGAGAACGCAGCGGAGCAGCCAGCTATTCCAAAGGAGGACATTCCGCCGCTGTTGGACCACACCCGCCCCTTACACGAGGTGGTTTCGGTTGATCTGCACGTGCCGGGGTGCCCGCCGCATCCCGACCACATTTTCTCCGTGCTGGGCGATTTGCTTGACGGCCACATCCCCCATCTAGGCACCATCGTTCGCTTCGGCTGACCAAGACGGAAAGAGTATCTTATGAGTAAAACCATTACGATAGATCCGGTGACCCGCATCGAGGGCCACTCCAAAATCACCATTCAGTTGAATGACCAAGGCCAGGTGGACGAGGCGCGTTTTCACGTGACTCAGTTTCGCGGCTTCGAAAAGTTCACCGAAGGCCGCCCCTACTATGAAATGCCGGCGATTACCGCGCGCATCTGCGGCATCTGCCCGATTAGCCATTTGCTGGCGTCCGCGAAGGCGTGCGACGATTTGCTGGGCGTCCGGATTCCCCCGGCCGGCGATCGCGCGCGGCGCCTCTTGCACATGGGCCAAACGGTCCAGTCGCATGCGCTGAGCTTCTTCCATCTGAGCGCGCCGGACATCCTGCTGGGCATGGATGCCGACCCCGCCAAGCGCCATGTGCTTGGCCTCGCCCAAGCCCATCCCGAAATCGCCAAGGAAGGCATCTGGCTGCGCATGTTTGGCCAGCAAATCATCGAATGGCTTGCGGGACGCCGCATACACCCCGCGTGGGTCGTGCCTGGCGGCGTGGCCACTCCTCTGACGGCGGAAGTCCGCGACAAGATTCTTGAGGGCATTCCGCGCGCGATCGAGATCACCCAACGGGCGCTGGAGCTGTGGCGCGGCGTGCTAGGAGAATTCAAGGACGAAATCGCCACCTTTGGCAATTTCCCCACGCATTTCTTGAGTTTGACCGCGCCCGATGGCGGCTTGGACCTTTACGATGGCAATCTCCGGCTCCGGGACGCCGAGCGCGGCATCGTGGCGGATCAACTTGATCCCACCGCGTACGATGAGCATATCGGCGAGGCCGTGGAGCCCTGGAGCTACCTCAAGATGCCATTTTACAAGGCGCAGGGGTACCCTGAAGGCATCTACCGGGTGGGGCCGCTGGCCCGGCTGAACAACGCCGATCATTGCGGAACGGAACTCGCCGACAAGGAACTCGCCGAATTCCGCAAGCTTTCCGCGGATGGCGGCGCCGTGCTCAGTTCGTTCCATTACCATTACGCACGCCTCATCGAGATTCTTTACTGTCTCGAAACGGCCCGTGAGCTGTTGAATCACCCTGACGCTCTCGACACGAATGTGCGCGCCAAGGCGCAACCCAGCCGCCGCGAGGGCGTTGGCGTGGCGGAAGCCCCGCGCGGAACGCTCATCCATCACTACCGGATTAACGAATCTGATCAGATCACATGGGCCAACCTGATCATCGCGACCGGCCACAACAACATGGCGATGAACCGGGGCATTACGCAAGCCGCGAAGAAGTTCGTGCATGGCGACCGCATCGAGGAAGGCGCCCTGAACCGGGTGGAAGCCGTCATCCGGTGTTACGACCCATGCCTGAGCTGTTCCACGCACGCCTTGGGGCAGATGACCCTGCGCCTTCAACTCCTGGACCCCAACGGGAACGTCTTGGATGAAAAAGCGCGCGCCTGATTCCCCGCCGGCTGCGGGGCTGCTTATCGGCTGGGGCAACGAATTGCTGGGCGATGACGCAGCGGGACGGCGCGTGGCGCAGGCGGTTGAAGCCGAGGGCGTGCCCGGGGTGGATGTCATCGACATCCACCAATTGACTCCGGAATTGGCTTTGCGGGTGGCGGAGACCCATCGCGTGATTTTTGTGGACGCTTGCCCAGCGGTCCAGGACGGGGCCATCCGCGTCGAGCCGATCTATTCTGGCGAAGGCGACGATCAGCCTGGCGTAGGCCACACCGGCCGCCCCGAAGATCTCTTAGCCATGGCGGCCATGCTCTACGACGCGCAGCCCGAGGCATGGTTGATCGCCGTGCCAGCGCGCTCGTTTGAAACGGGCGAACCGTTGTCAGACAGCGCTGAAGCGGGCGTGCGTGATGCGGTTGAAGCCGCAAAACGTTTGCTGGCGCGCGGGAACACACCCGGCTAGACCGGGCTCGCGCCCACCTCGATAGGAACGGAACAAATAAACATCCATAGGGTGGTGCGTCCTTCCGCCGGACGGAAGTACGCCGATATACCGTTACCGAAGGAAACGCTAATGAGTTCTGCACAAGAAAAAGCATTGCCACGTGAACAGGTCGACGAGGTTATTGCACAGGTTAACCGTAACACAGGGGATGTGTTGAGCATTCTCGAACGGCTTCAAGGAATGCATCCCTTGAAGTATCTGCCACAGGATACATTGGAATATGTGGCCAAACGCAAAGGACTGGCCCCATCGCAGATTTATAGCGTCGCCACCTTCTATTCCTTCTTCAATCTCCGTCCCCAGGGGCGGCATGGGGTTATGGTGTGTGCGGGCACGGCGTGCCATACCCGCGGCGCCAAACAGCTAATGGACGGTATACTTTCGGAAGTTGGGGCAGCAGGCACGGATGCCGACGGTTCTTACACGACTCCCGACCAGTGGTTGACCGTGCGCACGGTCGCGTGCGTCGGCCAATGCGCCATGGCCCCGGTCGCGTTGGTGGATGGCGAGATCCTTGGCCGGATAAGCGATTTGCATCTTCGCCGTATAGTGCGGGATCTCCTGGAGGAAGATAAGCAAAATGAGAATTGACAATCTAGACACACTTAACGACATACGGGAAACTGGCTTAACTAAACTGCTGCACAGCGGTCCGCGTATCGCCGTGGGCATGGGTACATGCGGCGTCGGCAACGGCGCCCAAGCGGTGTACGATGCCCTGCGGGCGGCGCTCGACGAAAAAGACGTGGAAGCCCAACTTGTGCCGGTGGGGTGTTTCGGGTACTGTGCGGCGGAGCCCCTGGTAAACGTGTACATCCCAGGGCAGCCCCTGGTGATTCTGTCTCGTGTGACGCCGGAAGACGCCTACTACATCGTTGATCAGGTGGCCGCCGGCCGGTTGCCAACGCTCATGGCGCTTTGCCGTATTGACGAGTGGGATCACCTCACGGGGCACGTCAAATTCGGCCGTCCCAGTAAGGCGAGAAAGCCTGCCCAAATGCGCCGGGTCATGGACCACTTGACCGGAGAAAACGATTATGAAGAAGAGCTGGAGAATATTCCGCTCTGGAACGAACTCCCCTTCTTCCGGGGTCAGAAGAAGGTGGTGCTTCGCAATTCGGGCTTGATCAATCCAGAAGACATCGACGAATACATCGCCGTGGGCGGTTATTTTTCGCTGTGGAACGCCCTCAACATGCCCGAACGGGACAAGATTATCGAGGAGGTCAAAAAGTCCGAACTGGGCGGCCGCGGCGGGGCTGGATATCCCACGGGCGTGAAGTGGGCCATGCTTCAAAAGGCGGAGGCGGATCAGAAATACATGATCTGCAACGCCGACGAAGGCGATCCCGGCGCGTACATGAACCGGAACGAGATCGAGAGCGATCCCCACATGCTGCTGGAAGGCATGTTGATTGGCGCATATGCTACAGGCGCCACCGAAGGCCTCATCTATGTCCGCCACGAGTATCCCCTGGCGGTGCAGCGGCTGGAAAAGGCGGCCGCCGCGGCCCGGAGAGCGGGCCTGTTGGGTGAGGAAATACTGGGCATGCCCTTTGAATTCCACGTCCGCACGCTGGAAGGCGCGGGGGCATTTGTGTGCGGCGAGGAGACGGCCATGGTCGCCTCCCTGGAGGGACGCGCGGGCCGGCCGCGCCCCCGGCCGCCATTCCCCGCCGAATCCGGTCTGTGGGGCCGGCCAACCAACATCAACAATGTCGAGACGTTTTGCAACATTCCGGTGATCATCTCGCGGGGCGGCGCTTGGTTCAACGATATTGGTTCGCGCGACAGCGCCGGCACTAAAGTGTTTTCGCTGGTTGGCAAAGTCCGCAATACGGGGCTGGTTGAGTTGCCTCTGGGCACTCCGCTTAAAGACATTATTTACGGCATCGGCGGCGGCAGCCCAAGCGGACGGCCCATCA
>PUOI01000560.1 GCA_003552765.1 Candidatus Hydrogenedentota bacterium
AGCTCTCGTCGCCGGTGTGGACCAGGGCGAAGTGGACCCACTCGTTCTCGGTGGGATAATTGAAATCAAAGTCATAGGCTCCGCCCCAGAACTGGACGCGCCAGTCATTGGTGCTGGTCATTGTCCGGTGGGAGAAATCCTGACCGTCCGAGCGCGTGCCCATGCTGAACACGCCGCCGTTATTGAAGTCGCGCGTGTAGGCCCACGCCTCGATGGTCCGCGGCGCGTTGCCGTCCAGCCCCAAGTCCGAGGGGGTAAGCCCGCTCTCAACAAACGAATCATCGTCGCCACTGAAATCGAGCACGTAGGGCACCGGCGCGGGCTCAGGATCAATCGGGAGATCGTCCACCTGAACCCACTCGGCGCCAACGATGGTCCCGTTAATCCCGGAAGCGGACAAGTCATTGGCCGTGGTTCCCGAGCCCTCGCTCAAGGGCCAATACGCAATCAGGCCGCTCTCACCCCCGGAAAGCCGCCGTCCCATATCGCCTTGAATCGCACCTTCCGATCGAGCGTGGTCCCATATCCGCACGTCGGCCATAAGACCGTGGAAGGTCCGTTCCCCATCGTGCCGGTTGCCAATGGCGTCGAGAAGATGCGAGGCCGCGCTCCCGCTTAACGACTGTTCGTCGTGCAACTCGCCGTCCCGGTAAAAGCGAAACGCCTCAAGGTCATAGGTGATGGTATAGTGGGCCCACTCATCAAACACCACCCAGTTGTCCGCCGACTCGACATCGTCCCCATCCCAGCGGGGCTTGCCGAACAATCCATCCTGGTTGTATTCCCAGTCCGCGCCTCCTTCGTTCACGCCGAGGATGCGCGGCCACGACTCGGCGGCATCGGGCTCGATCCTGCCCCAAAATTCCAAGGTAATACCGCTAAGCTCGCCTGTTTGCGCGCCAATATCGATCCGGTCCTCGCTTTCGCCGTCGAACCGAAGCGCATACTGAGCCTCTGGCTCTTCTGCTACCAGCTCGGCGCCCGCAAAACTGTCCCCATCTTGCCACAGAGGGGTCATCCCTTCGCCAACCGTGGTGTACTCGCCGGGGTCCAGCATCGGACCGCCTGCCCAATAGGCGTGCTCGGCGCTTCCATCGTCTTTGCCATCGTTGTACTGAATGGCAAAGCCAAAAGGTCCATCCACCGGAGCGTCTCCAGCGTTCAGATCCGGCAGGGTCAAGCTGAACTCGTAGTAGATCAGGTGATTGTGGGTGTCGCTGTCCTCTGTCACGTTCGTGGCGGCTTCACCCCAATCATTACCGGGAACCGATGGGTTTCCCGCGAAGTGATACGGGTCTTCGACATCGCCGGCCGGGGCGGTTAGAACGCGGAGTTGCGCCGGCCCGCCGTCGGCCTCGTAGTTATCGAACGACTCGGTGCTATCGTATCCTCCGCCCACATTGGCGGTGTCGATATAAATCTCCACGCTGTCGTTAGGCCATACCGCACCATCGCCTTCCAACACTTCATTGACATGGGCCTCGAACCAGAAATAGAGCGTATCCCCATGCCAACCCGCCTTGAAATCAATGACGCCATCCGACCAGGGGACCGTGCCCCACTGATTGCTCAGCCGGTTCCACGGGACTTCGTCCCAAACCGAATCCATACTGTTGTCGATGTTGGGCGCTTCCGAAAGGTGTCCAATTTCAAGGATCTCGTCGCCTGTAAAGGCGCTGCTGACGCCGCATGCCAACACGGCTAAAGCGGCAATACTGGTGCTGACTCTGCTTCTATTCATTGCCCTGCTCCTTCCCAGTCGTTCCGTGGTTGCAACCACACATCTCCGTGAACCTCCTACTGAGACGGACGCTCGCTCCAAAAACGCCCGTCCCCACCTTCATCCCGCCTAACCCTCACAACGCAAAAGCAGCTCCCGCAGCGGGTAACACTAACCCGTTGCTTAAGGGTAAAATACAATTTACCCCATGTCCTTGCACTTTGTCAACCCCACTGAAGAAAGAAAACTCCTTAATTCTGCATATATCGAGCCCATATATACTAGACCAGGATTATACTACAGCGCGTCTATTGCGTTCCCTGCGCATGCGGGGCGCAGCATGCCGGAGTCCATGGCAATTGCCTTGTGTTCCCTATCGTTGAAATGGGAAACAACAAGGGAAACCCGCAAGGTTTGCCCAAGCGCGAATTTGGCCCACGCACACAAAGAAGACGCGTCTGTGTCTCCACAGACGCGCCTTCTTCTAGTTATTCAGAGCCCCGGGTTACTCCTTCCTCCCGGGCGCACGATGTCAGTTGCGGCACACGCGGTGGCGCATTCGGAATCCAACGAGGCTCAGCAGGCTGGCCATCACGAGGAGCATGAGCCACGCGGGCGCGGCCGGTGCAAAGGACTGGGGCTCGGATTCAATTTGCATCACCACCGTCCAATACGGGGCGCTGGTCTGGCCCGCGCCGGGCGCTTGGGCATGCACATGACCGGTCTCAACCTCACCGAGTTGGACGTACTCCATATGCACCTGGAACCCGGCCTCTTCAAGGATCGTCGCGGCCTCTTCCCAGTGCAAACCGTCAACGTCGGGCATCTCTTCGCTGGCCCATTCGGGATCGCCCACGATCGTCCCGTGGTTTTCGTTGGGCGACGTGTCATACGCCATGTCGGCGCCGGGATCGTCCAAAGGCCAATGGATGAGCAACCCATCCTCGACGCCCGTAAGCCGTTGGCCCATATCGGCCATAATCTGGGATTGGTCACGGGCGTAATCCCACA